>JAFYBI010000420.1 GCA_017540285.1 Clostridia bacterium
GACGACATCCTCGCGGACCTCGAAGCGGGATTCGCGGCGGTGTGACAGAAAGAACCGAAACAGCGCGGCTGTTGCAGACTCCCGAAAAGGAGCTCGGCAACAGCCGTTTCTTATTACCGATCATGGGCGAACGGCGGCGTTCTGCGTGATGGCAGCGAACCGCCTGTCATGTGTCATTGCGAGGAGCAGGTCCCGAGACCTGCGACGTGGCAATCCGCATCCCCTGTATGAGGGAAGAAGCCATGGAGAATAGCTGTTCGTCTCGGGACAGGGTACGGATTCCCACGTCAGGGCCCCCGGGCCCTTCCTCGGAATGACACGTCTCATGCAGTTCCTCGCCCGTATGTTTCTGCAATCGTTTACACACAAGGAAAGGTGGATCCGATAGACAACCGGTACCAAGTTTGTTCCTGCGGCAGCCCCTTTTTTCGCGTTTTCACCAAAAACCCGATTGACAAGCGGGCAATTTCAGACTATAATGAAGAAAAAACCATCGGAGGCAGTCATGAACGACATCCTTGCCATCGAACCCTACGGCGCGGGCTTTCACGCGGAGGCAGGACGCCCCCTGAACATCCGCATGGCGCGCGGGTCGCTCGAAGCGGCGAAAACCTGTTCGATCCGCATCCCGAAGGGGGAATACCTCGCATACGCCTCCCCCGGCGCGCCGACCTCCGCCTCCTGGTACACCTTCGGATCGGGGCTCGCCCTCGACCGCGGCAGGTTCCGGGAAAACATCGAGAAATACCCCGATCTGGCCGACACGCTCCGGGAGATCTACGACGACATCGGGGACTGGTGCACCGGCGAGCAGATCGGCGCGCATCAGGACGCCTACGAGCGGGAGATCGCCTCGACCGGCGCGTGCTGGGGCGGGGGCTGGGCCGGCCACTCCAATCCCGACTACGATCGGCTTCTGCACCTCGGGACGGAGGGAATCCGCGCCCTCATCGCCGAAGGGCTCGCGAAGAATCCCGGTGCGGAGGATTTCTACGAGGGATGCTCCCTCGCGATGGACGCCCTCGACGTGCTCGGGGACCGCTTCCGCGCGCTGGCTCTGGAGCTCATGGCCGCGGCGGACGATCCGGCTGAGAGAGCCGAATACGAGGCGACGACGGCGGCCTTCTCGGTGATCCCGAAAAAGCCCGCGTACGACATGCGCTCGGCGGTCAATCTCTTCTGGATGTTCTTCACCTTCGACGGGATCGACTCGCCCGGACGCCTCGATCAGTTCTTCCTCGATTACTGGCGCGCGACGCCCGCGGACGAGGCGATGACCCAGCTCGAGCGGCTCTGGCAGGCGTTTCACGAGACGCGGACGTGGAACCTCTGCATCAGCGGGAGCGACGAGAACTGGAACGATCAGACGAACGAGGTCTCGTGGGCGGTCCTTGCGCTCGCGGAGAAATACAGATACCAGACGCCGAACATCACGATGCGCGTGCACCGGAACACCCCGGACGCGCTCTGGGACCGGGCCGCCGAGGTCCTCGCGACGGGGATCGGCATGCCTGCCCTCTACAACGACGAGGTGGTCTGCCCCGCGCTCGAGAAGATGGGCATCCCGCCCGTCCACAGCCACCTCTACTGCATGAACGGCTGCAACCAGATCGACATCATGGGCAAGTCGCACATGGGGCTCGAGGACGGCGAGGTCAACTTCGGCAAATGCCTCGAATACGCGCTCTTCGACGGGTACGACACCATGCGGGACGCCCAGCTTTCGATCCACACGGGCGACGCTTCGAAGTTCGGGACCTTCGAAGCCCTCATGGAGGCTCTGTACCGCCAGATCGACCGGATCACGGACGTCTCGGTCAGCCTGTCCCTCTCCTCGCAGATGACCTACGCCCGGTACGCGCCGTCCCCGATGCGCTCATGCCTGCTCGACGGATGCCTCGAGCGCGGGCGGGACTACAAGAACGGCGGTCCGCTCTACGGCGACGGGCAGATCCTCTCGGAGGGGATGCCGGACTGCGTCGATTCCCTCGCGGCGGTGAAGAAATTCGTGTTCGAGGAAAAGCGGTACACCATGGCGGACCTGCTCGACGCGCTCCGCAAAAACTTCGAGGGATACGAAGAGATGCGCGCCGTGCTCATGACCGCGCCGAAGTTCGGCAACGACGACCCCTACGTCGACGCGATCATGAAGGAGGTCTCGGACCACTGGTTCGCGTACCTCAAGACCAAGCACACCTTCCGCGGCGGGACCTTCGCGGGCGGATGCTCGACGTTCAGCCGGGCGGCAAACAACGGACGCGCCTGCCCCGCCCTCCCGAACGGCCATCTCCGCGGCGATCCGATGTTCGCGGACTGCATCGGCGCGGTCCCCGGGCAGGACGTCTGCGGACCGACGGCGGCGGTGAAATCCGCGCTCGTCTACGATCAGACCGAGGTCACGAGCGGATTCGTGTTCCAGCTCCGCTTCGACAAGGCGCTCTTCGCGACGGAAAAGGGGATGTCGTCCTTCGTCTCCCTCGCGAAATCGTATTTCAAGGGCGGCGGCCAGCAGCTCTCGGTCAACGTGCTGAATCCCGAGGAGCTGAAGGACGCGCAGGCGCACCCCGAGCGCTACGGCGACCTCATCGTGCGCGTCGGCGGGTACAGCGACTACTTCGTGCGGCTCTCCCGCGACCTGCAGGACAACATCATCGCAAGAACGAATTACTGAGAGGTGAACGATATGACGAAATTTTTCTGCGGCGCGGCCCGCGCGGACATCACACCCCCCGTCGGGACGCTCCTCTTCGGGTATAACCCCCATCAGGTGAGCACGTCGGTCCACGACAACCTCGCCGTCACCGCCGCGGCCTTCTCGGACGGGGAGACGACCGCCGTGCTCGTCACCGCCGACGTCTGCGAACTCCAGACCGCGCTCTCCGACGAGATCCGCCGGGCAGCCGGGGAGGCCGCGGGCATTCCGTGGCAGAACATCCTGCTCTCCGCGACGCATACCCACTCCGCGCCGAACGTGACCGGCATGGAGGGTTGGGGCGACGTGGACCGTACCTATGTAGACGCGATCTTCCTCCCGGCGACCGTGAAGGCGGTGACGGAAGCCGTCCGCGCGATGGAGCCCGCGGTCCTCGGGGTGGCGGAGACGGAGAGCCGGGTCGGCATCAACCGCCGTGAGCTGAAAC
>JAFYBI010000421.1 GCA_017540285.1 Clostridia bacterium
ATCCGTCCTCGACGGGCAGACCGTCGGCGAGCATGCCGTAGAACAGCCAGGTGTACGAATTGTCCTGTTGATAACCGATCGGTTTGCCGGGATCTCCGAGAGAAACATCCGTTATGACTTTGTTCTCATCATCCATGCTGTGATAGTCTGCAAGGTGGAGGGGAATCTCTTTCCAGCCGCCTTCGTAGGTGTAGTTTTCCTCTCCTGCGATCGCCTGTACGTTGGACGCGGCGATCTCTCCGTTCTCGTCAAAGAGGACGTAGCGCAGGTTGGTCGCGGTGTCCGCGTAAACAACTTCGAGCGGCTCGGCGGCATAATAATGGGGAGAAAGAAGACGGCTTGCGATGAGGTAGGCGTCGGTCCGCATCTTCGCAACATCGTTCTTCTCGATCAGCAGGTCCTTCGACGTCGTGTAGAACTCCTCATTGAACATCAGCCAGGCCGAGACCACGCACCCGACGGTCAGCGCGGCGCAGAGGATGACAGCGGCGAACAGAAGCGCCTTCCGGAGCGCGCCGGTGGATTCGTTTTTCATCGCTTGTCCTCCATTTTGTAGCCCTGTCCCCATACGACCTTCAGAACCCGCGGCTCGGCAGGGTTGATCTCGATCTTCTCGCGCAGGTGCCGGATGTGCACGGCGACGGTGTTGTCGCTGCCGAGCGGATTGTCGTGCCAGACCGCGCGGTAGATCTCCTTCGGGGAGAACACCTGCCCCGGATGGGTGATGAGCAGCTTCAGGATGTCGTATTCGAGCGGCGTGAGGCTGACGGGCTCCCCGTCGCGGGTCACGGTTTTCGCGCGGTCGTCGAGCTCGATCCCGCCGATCGACGCCGTCTCGGATGACCGGGTCCCGCCGCGTCCGCCGAGCTGCATGTACCGCCGCAGCTGGGACCGCACCCGCGCCGTCACCTCGAGCGGGGAAAAGGGCTTGGTGACGTAATCGTCCGCCCCGACGTTCAGGCCGAGGATCTTGTCCGTGTCCTCGCTCTTCGCCGTGAGGAAGATGACCGGGACGTTGGAGGTCTCTCTCAGCTTCGCGAGGGCGGAGATCCCGTCGAGAGAAGGCATCATGATGTCGAGCAGGATGAGGTGGATGTCCTCCCGCCCGACGATCTCGAGCGCCTCCCGGCCGTCCGACGCCGTATAGAGGCAATAAGCCGGATCGTTCAGGTAGATTTTCAGGGCGTTCACGATATCCGGCTCGTCGTCGCAGATCAGGATGTTGTACATGGGAACCTCCTTCCGGTTGATGCTCTCAGTATAGCAGAAACGGTCTTAAGATGGTAGGGGCAAACCGATTAAGATTTTATGAAGCCGATGCTTTTCTTTTATTTTACATCGGCCTCGGGGGAAAGTCAAGCGGAAATAAGGGCAGCCCCCGCGCCTTTGACACAAACCGCGCGTCCGCCGTCCTATAATGATCCCGGGAGGTGAGCGTATCGGGTTTTACGCGGATATCCTGTTTCTCATCGACTTTTCGATGGACTTTCTAACGCTGACCCTCGCCGCCCGCGCGATGAAAAAACCGCTCCGGAGGAAGCGGCTCCTCCTCGGGGCGGCGTTCGGCGGGCTTTCCGGCGTGATCCTCACGGCAGCCTCCCCTCCGAGGCTCGCAGAAACTGCCGCCGGGATCCTCGTCTCCGCCGTCATGACGCGCCTCGCGTACGGGAGAGCGGGCGGGATCGCGCGTTTTTTGCGGGAGAGCGTCACCGTCTGGGGCGCGGGGGCCCTGCTCGGCGGGATCGTGACCTTTCTCGTGCGGCTCGGTTCCCCGGTATTCCTCCCCGGCGAGGACCGCTTCCCGACGGCGCTCGTCCTCTCGGCGGTCCTCTCCCTCGTTCTCTCGCGCATTCACCGCACGCACCGGACCGGCCGGACGACGATGCTGTGCTTCACGGCGGGCGGGGAGTCCTTCGGGATGCCCGCGCTGTGCGATTCAGGCTGTCTCGCGCGGGAACCGATCGGCGGTCTGCCCGTGGTCCTCGTCAAAGAAAGGGCGGTGCCGGCCCTCGCCGCGCGGGTGAAGGCAGCCGATCCCGCGCTCCGCATCCGCGCCGTGCCGCTCACGGGATTCGGCGGGGAGAGGGTGCTCTTCGGCGTCGTCCCGGAGAAGCTCGCGATCGCGGGCAGGGAGACCGAAGCGGTCGTCGCGCTCGATCCGGGGGAGGGGACCTACGGCGGTGCGGACGCGATCGTGCCGGAATGAATTCGAATCCAAAAGACAGGAGGCCATATCATGTCGATCATGCAGACGATCCGGGAGGCGGCCGAACTCGTGGCGCAGGCATTCCGGAGGGATGGGGAAATCTATTACATCAACGGCCCGGAAGCGCTTCCGCCGCCCCTGACGCCCGAGGAGGAGGCCGAGATCCTCTCGCGCTTCGACGAGGACCGCAGTCTCGCCGACACGCTGATCCGGCACAATCTGCGGCTCGTGGCGTACATAGCCCGGAAGTTCGAGAGCTGCGGGACGGGGATCGAGGATCTGATCTCCATCGGGACCATCGGGCTCATCAAGGCGGTGAACACGTACAAGACGGACCGGGGCATCAAGCTCGCGACCTACGCGTCGAGGTGCATCGAAAACGAGATCCTCATGCACATCCGCAAGAACGCGCCGCACCGCGGGGATCTCTCCATCGACGAGCCCCTCACGTCGGACGGGGACGGCGGGGAGCTCTCCCTCTCGGACGTGCTCGAATCGGGGGACGGTCCGGTCGGCGCGGAGCTCGAGCGCGAGGAGGACGCCCGGGTCGTGCGGGAGGCGATCGCGTCGCTCGAGGACCGGGAGCGGGAGATCATCGAGCTGCGCTACGGACTGGGCGGGCGGCGAGAAATGACGCAGAAGGAGGTCGCCGAGGTCCTCGGGATCTCGCAGTCCTACATCTCGCGGCTCGAGAAGCGCACCATCGAACGGCTCCGCCGCCAGATCGCGCGGAAGGTATAGCGCATGCAAAAAAGGAGCCGTCGCACGTACGGCTCCTCTTTCCGATCCCCGGCTCATTCGCCGAAGTAGATCTTCATGAATCCCTGGATCTGCTTGTTCATGCTCTTCTGGATCTTCTTGTATTTCGACGCGACCGCCGTGTCGTTTGCCACCACCATGTCGCGGAACAGGTAGGGCAGACGGGACAGCTTTTCGCCGAACTGGAAGGTGAAATCGAGCTTGAGGCCCGCCATGATGAGGTCGACGACCTGCGCCGTTGCGGGCTCCGCGGAATAGCGGCTCTTCAGGGCGACGTCATAGTACGCCGGGAAGACTGTCTTGTAGGATTCCGCCGAGAGGACCTCGTAGAGCGTGCCGACGAAATCGAGGTCGTCGGTCGGGATCGTCAGCGGCACCGCGAAGACGGTGAACTGGTCCCAGCAGTTCGTGTAGTAGCCTTCCTGCAGCTCGTTGAACTTCGGCAGCGGCAGGATGCCGTAGGTGTCCTCCATCACGGTGAGGGACTCGGTCGTCTCGCCGAAATAGAGCTGGGTCATCGCGACGCGGCCCGTGGCGAAGATCGCCGGGATGTGCCGCCAGTCGCCGGCTGAATCGAAGAGGCTGCCCTCGGATTCGTGGTAGAGGGACGCGATCAGCTCGAGCGCGCTCACCGTCGCATCGCTGAAGAAGGTTACTTCAAAATCGTCCGCGCCGCGGATCGTCAGGACCGGGGAGATGTCGAGCGCGGCGAGCCAGACGTCGTGCGTGTTGACGCCGGAGCTCGTGACTGCGTAGCCGTGGACGTCGTCCGCGTCGTGCTTGCCGTTGCCGTTGACGTCCTGCCAGATGCCGGAGGTGATCTCCTTCAGCTTTTCGACCGTCCAGACGCCCTCGAACACGAGGTTGTAAAGGTCTTCCGAGCTGTAGCCGTACTGCTCCATGATCTGGTAGTTGAAGAACATGCCGTAGGTGTAGAGCAGGGTCGAGATCGACAGGTCGGAGTCGATGCCGAAGAGCTTGCCGTTGACCGTCGCGTCGCCGTTTGCAAGCTGGTTGTGCCACGGCTGGCTGAGGTCCACGAGCGGGATGTCGAGCCAGTTGTAGAGCACGCCGGAGGTCACGGGCGTGTAGGTCTTGTAGTTCACGAAGCCCACGATATCGAAGTCATGCGTGCCGGAGGTGACGGTCGTGATGACCTGATTCTCGGGGTTGCCGTTCGCGAGGGTGCCGATCTTCACGTTGAAGCGGTCCTCGATGCGGATGTTGCGGTCATAGACGGCGTCGTTGGTCGCTTCGCCGGTGAGCTCCTCGGAGAAGATCTCGTAGAACTTTCTCTCTTCGGTGCAGACCGTGAAGTCGCGGCCGTTGAAATTGTTCGCGGGGAGGTTGTCGGGGATGCGCTGCCGGAGTTCGAGGGACGAAAGCTGGGATTCGTCCTCTTCCTCGGCCGCTGCGGGCGCTGCCGTCGTCTGCTCGGGCGCGGGATCGCTGCTCTGCGGGTCCGCGCTCTTCTCGGAACAGGAGACGAGGGCGGGCAGGAGCATCAGCACGGCGAGCAGAAGGGAGAGTATGCGTCTTTTCATCGGTGGTTTTCCTTTCGCGGTTATGGATTCGGATGCTTTATTATAGCATATCGCCGCCGGGTTTGCAAGGGAACGCCGGGAAAAAGCGGAGGCGGTCAGAGAATTTGGACGGGTTCCTTCGAGACCTGCGCGATGATGTCGTCGTGGCCTGGCAGACGGATCTTCACGCTGCCGGAGCGGTCCGCCGCCACGGTGAGGGAGGTCACGGCGCCGCCCTTCCACGAAGCCGAGACGGTGTAGCCGCCGCGCGCGCGGAGATTCTCGAACGAGCCGTCGAGCCACTGCGGAACGGCCGGGAGCAGGGAGACGAAGCCCTCGTGGCTCTGCATCACCATTTCGCCGATGCCCGCCGCGCCGCCGAAGTTACCGTCGATCTGGAACGGCGGATGCGCGTCGAAGAGGTTCGGGAACGTGGATCTCGTGAAGAGGAGCCGGATGTGTTTGCAGGTTTCCTCCGCCTTGCCGAGGCGCGCGAAGAGGCTGATGAGCCACGCGCGGGACCACCCGGTGTGACCGCCGCCGGCAGCGAGCCGTCTCTCGAGCGTCACTTCGATCGCGCGGAAGAGCTCGGGGGTCGCGCGGGTGATCTGCGCCGCCGGATAGAGCCCGAACGCGTGCGAGATGTGCCGGTGGCCGGGTTCGCATTCGTCGTAGTCCTTGAACCACTCCATGAGCTGTCCGTGCTTCCCGACCCGCAGAGGCACCATTCTCGCCCGGATCG
>JAFYBI010000422.1 GCA_017540285.1 Clostridia bacterium
AACCGAGTCCTCATTAGGTGCGCCGCAAGGCAATTTTCAATGGGAGAAAGCTCCGCAGAGCTTTCTCTGACCTTTTCCTCTCCTGCATAAAGGAGATAACCTGCCCTTCATCCGCAAGCGCAGCCGCGCAGACGAAATGTGCGTCCGTTCTCCGCGGGCTTGCGCAGTGAGCCCGCCTCCTGTCCCCGGGCACCGCCCGGTGAGCCCGCCATTTGTCCCCGCGGACCCCGCGGCGCGGCGCGCCACTTTTCCCTTGACTTTTCCGAAAAGTCATGCTATAATAAAATGTTGTATGCCAAAATCATTCCAATAAGACATAAAGGAGCACCATCCATGCAGTGGACGTCTGTCAATGATCTGAGAGAGAAGTTCCTCTCCTTCTTCGAATCCAAAGGACACCTGCGCCTCCCGTCCTTTTCCCTCATCCCGCAGGACGACAAATCCCTCCTGCTCATCAACGCCGGCATGGCCCCGATGAAGAAATACTTCACCGGAGAGGTCGAACCCCCGCGCCATCGCGTCTGCACCTGCCAGAAATGCATCCGTACCCCCGACCTCGAGCGCGTCGGCCATACCGCCCGGCACGGCACCTATTTCGAAATGCTCGGCAACTTCTCCTTCGGCGATTACTTCAAAAAAGAGGCGATCCCGTGGGCGTGGGAATTTCTGACCGTCACCCTTGAGATCCCGCCGGAAAAGCTCTTCCCGTCCGTGTATGAAGAGGACGACGAGGCCTTCGATCTCTGGAACAAGACCATCGGCATCCCGGCGGAGCGGATCACACGGCTCGGCAAGGAGGACAATTTCTGGGAGCACGGCACCGGCCCCTGCGGCCCCTGCTCCGAGATCTACTTCGACCGCGGCGAAAAGTACGGCTGCGGCAAGCCCGACTGCCGGCCCGGCTGCGACTGCGACCGCTATATGGAGATCTGGAACAACGTCTTCACGCAGTTCAACCGCATGAGCGACGGCTCCTACGAGACCCTCGAACACAAGAACATCGATACGGGCATGGGCCTCGAACGCCTCGCGTGCGTCATGCAGGGCGTCGACAACATGTTCGAGGTCGACGGCGTGCGCAAGATCCTCGATAAGGTCGTCGAGATCTCCGGCCGTCCCTACGGCGAGGACCATGACCGCGACGTCTCCATCCGCGTCATCACCGACCACGTGCGCGGCGCGACCTTCATGATCTCCGACGGCGTCATCCCGTCGAACGAGGGCCGCGGGTACGTCCTGCGCCGCATCCTCCGCCGGGCCGCCCGTCACGGCAAGCTCCTCGGCATCGACCGCGAGTTCCTCACCGACGTCTGCGACGTGGTCATCGCAGAGAACGTCGCGGGCTATCCCGAGCTCGGCGAAAAGGCCGCCTATATCAAGAAGGTCATGTCGATGGAAGAGGACCGCTTCAACGCCACCATCGACGCCGGCCTCTCCAAGCTCGGCGAGCTCATCGCCGACGCGAAGGCCGCGGGCCGGACCCTGATCTCCGGCGACGACAGCTTCCGCCTCTACGACACCTACGGCTTCCCGGTCGACCTCACCCGCGAGATCGCCGAAGAAGCGGGCCTCGAGCTCGACGACGAGCGCTTCGCCGCCCTCATGAAGGAGCAGCGCGAAAGAGCCCGCGCCGCCCGCGCCAACATCTCCGGCTGGGCCGGCACCGACAAGACCGCCCTCGCCTCCCTCCCGGCGACCGTGTTCACCGGCTACACCGAGACCGAAAGCGACGCGAAGGTCCTCGCCATCCTCACGGAAGAGGGTCCGGTCGACGAGGTCTCCGAGGGCGAATGCATGATCGTGCTCGATAAGACCCCGTTCTACGCGGAATCCGGCGGACAGGCGGGCGACTGCGGCGTGATCCTTACCCGGAAGCAGGGCGTGCTCCTCACCGTCAACGACACGAAAAAATCCGACGGCATCTTCCTCCACCACGCCACGGTGCAGCAGGGCGTCCTCTCCGTCGGCGACACCGTCCTCGCGCACATCGACGAGGTCATCCGCGACAACACCCGGCGCAACCACACGGCGGCACACCTGCTGCAGGCCGCGCTGCGCCGTGAGCTCGGCACGCACGTCGAGCAGGCGGGTCAGCTCGTGAACGCCGAGCGGATGCGCTTCGACTTCACGCACTTCGCGGCGCTGACGGCGGAAGAGCTTCAGAACGTGGAGTCCGCCGTCAACGAGCAGATCCTCGCCGCGCTCCCCATCGAAACGGTCGAGACCGACATGGAGACGGCGAAAAAGGCGGGCGCGATGGCCCTCTTCGGCGAGAAGTACGGCGCCGTCGTCCGCATGGTGAAGATGGGCGGCTTCTCCACCGAGCTCTGCGGCGGCACGCACTGCGCGAACACCGCCAACGTCGGGCTCTTCAAGATCGTCTCGGAATCCTCCGTGGCGGCGGGCGTGCGCCGGATCGAAGCGGTCACCGGACGCGGCGTCCTCGCGCTCATGGCGGAACGCGACGCCCTGATCGGCGAAACGGCGAAGGCCCTCAAGGCCGGCTCGGCGGCGGACATGCCCGTGCGCGCGGCGGCGCTGAATGCGGAGATCAGCCGTCAGAAGAAGGAGATCGAAGCCCTGAACCAGAAGATCGCGGCCTCCCGCGCGGACTCCCTTCTCGCGGGCGCCGTGCCCGTGAAGAGCGCGCGTCTCGTGGCGGCGGATCTCGGCGAGGCGGCCATGGATTCCGCGCGCGCCCTGTGCGACACGTTCAAGGACAAGTACCCGGACATCGTCGTCGTGCTCGCGGTGAAGAACGGCGAGCGTCTCAACTTTGTCGGCGCGGCCGGCGCGGATGCGGTCAGGGCGGGCGCCCATGCGGGCAAGCTCCTCGGCGCGGTCTCGGCCGTCACCGGCGGCAAGGGCGGCGGACGTCCGGACAGCGCGACCTCCGGCGGCAAGGAT
>JAFYBI010000423.1 GCA_017540285.1 Clostridia bacterium
CGACGGAGTCGTAAGATCGGGCACGGAAAGCTGTACAACATGGCGCGAGAGAGCCTCAAAACTATACGTGCCACTAATCTTGGTGATGGCCCCTTGTAATCAAGAATGGAAGAGGCGTTATGTGATATTGAACAACGCTTCCGAAACAGAAGGGAGGTTAGACCCGAGGCAGGGTGGATTCCCGGCCGGTTTCAGCTTGCTGAAACCGATGGAACAGGCCTTGGGCCGGGGTGATTGACAAGAGGGCCCGACCCGCCGGTTTCACTCCGTGAAACCGAGTCCTCATTGTCCGCCAGCCGCGCAGGTGAACAAAACGAATGATTCAGCGAGTACATCCCCGCAAACGATAGTGCGCAGATAAAATAAAAGTGCGCACCCGAGAGAGTACGCACTTTTCAATCTTGGTGAACGAGCTTGCGCCAGCGAGCTCGTCATGTGTCTCCGGGCACTGCCCGGCGCCAGCGAGCTCGTCATGTGTCTCCGGGCACCGCCCGGCTGCCCGGACCCCGCTTTTACCATTCCTTCCGGCTCTCGCGGTAGGGATCGACCTCCGCGGAGAAGACCGGGGAAATCGTCACGGAGCAGGCGAATTCCGTTTCCTGGAAGCGGAATTCCTCCGCGAGCTGCGGGCCGCAGGAGTTCGATCCGATGCCGGACTGACGGCAGTCGAGGATCACGGTCGTCTCCGGTTCGCGCGCGAGCTCGTAGTGGTGCTTCTTTTCCGTCAGCTGCTCGGGAGAGAAGTGCGAGGCGCTGAACGAGAACGGCTCGCCGGACGTGAACAGGAATCCGTGACCCGCGACCGTGTGCACGTCCGCCCAGCGGCAGCCCCAGTGCGAGGAATTCTCCTGCGGGAAGACGTACGGCTCGTAGTTCTCCGTCACCGTGGAGGAGAATTCGTCAAGCCGGGACGCCAGCCTCTTGTCCGCGTAGCTTTCCATCGGGCCGTAGCCGAAATAGGACATCTGCTCCGCGCCCTCCGGCATCGTCAGACGCACGCCGAAACGCGGGTAGAACATTCTCTCGCGGCGGCTGCGGTCCCATTGATTGCCGAGCTCGATCTTCCGCATCTTCACGTCGAAGTCGATCTTCAATCCCCTGCCGGCCTTGATCGTGTAGGTCACGTCGGCATGAAGGATCGGGTCGTGCGGCGCGCATCCCATCGAGATCTTCGCCGTGACGACGACCTTTTCGGGCGTCGCTTCGGTGAGCTCGCAGGAATAGCACTTGATCTTCGCTTCGTCGAGGCCCTCTCTCTGCCAGCCCCACCGCACGTTCCGGTCGTTGTCGGTCGGCGCGCGCCAGAGCTCGGGGACGATGGGCTTCGTGATGAGGTGCTCGCCGTTGTCGACGATGTCCTTCACCATGCCGCACGTCCGGCAGATCGTGTAGACCGTCTCTCCGGCGGTCACGGTGATCGCACGGCGGCAGACCTCGGCTTCCACCGGATACAGCGCGGCGGGAGCCTGGTACACCGGGACGGCGTCCTCATAGACGAACTGTGCAATGCCGACCTCGTGGCCGACTGGCGCCCATTCCGTCGGGACCTTCTGCCGGAAGGAGAAGTTCACCGTCACGATGCCGCCCGTCGGGAGCTCGTCGAACAGGGTGAATTCCTTCGTTTCCTGCGGGCCGATGCCGAGGTCCGTAAGAACGCCGGACATCAGGACGCGCCCGTCGCGCTTCACGTCCCACGCGCAGGAGAGATCGCTGAAGTCTCTGAAATACCGTCTGGACTTGACGGCGTAGGTGCCGGGCCTGACCTCGGTGACCGCCGCGGGCATGATCGCCTGCTTCAGCTCCTTGAGGCCCGTGTGCGGACGGCGGTCCGGATAGACGAGGCCGTCGACGCAGAAGTTGCCGTCGTTCGGGGTATCGCCGAAGTCGCCGCCGTAGGTAAAGGACGGGCTGCCGTACTTGTCCCCGATGGCGACGGAGTGGTCGATGAATTCCCAGACGCAGCCGCCGAAGAATTCGTCATGGCTCTCGATGACCTTCCAGTACGCGGCGAGGTCTCCGGGGCCGTTGCCCATCGCGTGGGAGTATTCGCAGAGGAAGAGCGGCTGATCGAATTTCGGGTCCTCGCAGTATTCCGCGCACCATGCGGGCGTCGGGTACATGTGGCTTTCCACGTCGGTCACGTCGCGCTTGTGTTCGCCGTTGTTGTAGCCGGAATGCGCACCTTCGTAGTGCACGAGGCGGGAGGTGTCGCGGGATTTGATCCACGCGGTCATCGCGGCGTGGTTGCGGCCGAGGCCGGATTCGTTGCCGAGGGACCAGAAGATCACCGACGGATGGTTCTTGTCGCGCTCGACCATGCGCTGAGCCCGGTCGACGTACGCCTTTTCCCATTCCGGATTGTCGGAGAGGCCGTTCCACGGATGCATGCCGTGGGTCTCGATGTCGGTCTCGTCGCAGACGTAGAGGCCGTATCTGTCACAC
>JAFYBI010000424.1 GCA_017540285.1 Clostridia bacterium
CGGGCCTGCTCTTCTTCCAGTTCTTTCTGGCGTTTTGCGGCGGCTTCCGCTTCTTCCTGCTGGCGCTTCCACTCCTGTTCCGCGGCGATGCGTCTTGCCTCTTCCTCCGCGGCCTTGCGCTGACGTGCCTCCTCCGCTCTCTGCTGCTGCTCGATCTGCGCGGCGAGGATGGTCTGCTTGATGGTGTCCTGCACCTCGTTCGTCTGCTGCTGGGTATAGGCGATATACTCCTCGTACCTCTTCTGGTCGGCTTGAAGCTGTACGATGTACTCCTCCATGCTGACGTTCAGCTGGCGCATCTGGTTGATTTCCCGCTCGTACTCGCTGACCGCGGTGACCTGCGTTTCGAGAGCGGCCTGAAGGATCTCCTGATCCTGCGTGAGGGTGTCCTGATCTTCCCGCAGACGGGTGATGATCTTGCGGTCGCTGTCGAGGATGTTCACGACGTAGTCGAACTTCGTCAGGAATTCCACAAGATTCTGGGAGCCGAGGACCAGTTCCAGGTAGTCGGCCTTCTTTTCGGTGTAATTGTCCACCATCCGCTCATAGAAGGCGGACTGCTGGGATTCGATCCGGGCGGTGGTTTCCGCGATGGACTTCTGCTTTTCCTCGATCTGGCGGTTGATGGTGTCGATGCGGCTCTCGGTCAGCCGCTTCTGCTCCGACACGATGTTGATGAGCTCGTCGAGCTTGACCTTCTCGTCCCAGGCGTTGCCCTGCTCGTTGGTGATGGCGATCAGTTCCTCCGTCGCCACGCTCTGACGCCGCTGCAAATCCGCGAGCTTGTCCTCGTAGGACTGCACCATCGCGTCCGTCGCCGGGTCGATGGATTCCGCGGCCTGGGCGGATGCCGGAACGGAACACCAGAGCAGCACGGAGGAGAGCAGAAGCGCGGCGGCTTGTCTGAACCGTCCGTTCAGTGTTTTTGACATAACAGTACCTCGTTGTCCGGCCGTCCCGGACGCGCCCCGTCCGATATCCTCACTGCTTGAGATACCGGGCGAGGGAAATGACGCTTCCCAGCACGCCGAGGAGCACGCCGATGGCGATGAAGCCCACGAGCACGACGGCGCGGATGCTGCTGAATTCGAGGAAGGTGATCATCTGCAGATCGGTGAGCACCAGCCTCTCGATATAGGAGTAGATATACCACTCGATGAAGTACGCGGCCACGGAGGAGACAAGCCCGATCACCGCGCCTTCGATGATGTAGGGCAGCGAGATGAACCAGTCCGTCGCGCCCACATACTGCATGATGGAGATCTCGTTCCGCCGGGAAAAGACGGAGAGCTTGATCGTGTTGATGATGATGAAGATGCTCACCACGCCAAGGATGGCGAGGAACCAGATAAACACGAGCATGACGCCGTGCTTGAAGCTCTCGATGGTGGTGGCGAGCTCGAGGCGGTTGTTCACCTTGGCGATCCCGGGGATGGCGTTGAGCTGATAGTCGAGCTCCGGCACCTTCTCGTTCTCGATATAGGTGATGACGTAGGAATCCGGCAGGGGGTTGTTGCTCTCGTCCACGTCGTCGTAGATGTCGTATTCCGCCTTCATCTGTTCGAGGCCCTCGGCCTTGGTGACGCGCACGACGGAGGCGATGTTGTCGAGCTTGCCGATGGCGATGCCCACGTCCTCGATCTCGGCCTCCGTGGCGTCGGTCTCGCAGAACACGACGATCTGATTGATGAGTCCGAATTCCTCGAGGTTCATGTTGATGTTGGAGACCAGGAGGGCAAAGCCGCCGATGACGACGAGCAGGCTCATGAGCACCGCCACCGAGGCGAAGGACATGACGCCGTTGCGGAACAGCCCCTCGAATGCCTGTCCGATGAAGTAAAAGGGGTTATACCTCTTCATTGAACATTCCTCCTACGCGGTCCTCGGTGATCAGGCCGTCGTCCAGCATAACGACGCGCTGCTTGTAGTAGTCGACGAGATCCTTTTCGTGGGTGACGACAATGACGGTCTTGCCGATCTTGTTGATCTTCACGAGCAGGCTCATGATTTCAAGGGACATTTTCGGGTCGATGTTGCCGGTGGGCTCGTCCGCGATCACGACCTTCGGGTTGTTGGCGAGGGCCCGGGCGAGCGCCACTCTCTGCTGTTCGCCGCCGGAGATCTCGTGGGGGAAGGAGTCCTGCTTGCCCGAGAGGTTGACGGTGTTGAGGATGGCCGGCACGCGCCTCACGATCTTCGAGCGGGGAGTCCCGACCACTTCCATCGCGAACGCGACGTTCTCGAACACGGTCTTCTTCGGGAAGAGGCGGAAGTCCTGGAAGACCACGCCCAGTTCCCGGCGGTAATAGGGCACGCGGAAGTTCGAGAGCTCGGAGAGATCGTAATCGCCGACGGTCAGCTTGCCCGAGGTGATGCGTTCCTCCCGCAAGAGGAGCTTCATCAGCGTGGATTTCCCTGCGCCGGACGGTCCGCAGACGAACACGAATTCCCCTTCGTCGATGTGAAGGTTGATCCCCTTCAGAGCCATCGTCCCGTTGGGGTATGCCTTTTTTACGTTTACAAAGTCGATCATAAAAACCTTTCAGGCGGGGCGGACATCAGGTCCCGCGGTGATGTGCCGATTGACCGGAAGAAGGGAGCCGGGGCCCGCTTCTCTGCTGCGATCTGCGGAAGATTTGCGATATTTTTTGTCTTTTCCTTGTGTATATTGTAGACGGAGCGGCAAGAAATGACAGCAGGGACGCGACGTCCTCGGACGCTGTCCCTGGCAAATCGGAGCGCGGCCCCGTATTCGGCTTCTGTCTGGCAGAGTCCCCTCCCGGTCTGATCCGGCAGAGGGGTGCAAAA
>JAFYBI010000425.1 GCA_017540285.1 Clostridia bacterium
CATGTAGAGTTCCGGGGTGACGGACTTCGCGTACGCGAGATCCTCGTCCGTATTGTTGTCGTTGATCGCGTAGGAAAGCCACGTGGGGTCGATGTCGACCTTGTAGTACTCTCCATCGGTGATCGTGCCGTCGGGATTCCACGCGACGGTCTGCTTGCCGATCTCGAACTTCACTTCGCCGAAGGCTTCTTCCGCTTCAAAGAACGCGGACGCGCTGACGGCGAGAGTGAGGATCATCATGCAAGCCACAACAACCGCTGTGATTTTTTTCATGGTGTCCTCCATAAAAATATTAAAACTAACGCAGTTTTGCGTTAACTCATTATACTCCAAATGTTCATGAATTGCAAGAGGTTCGGGATAAAAAAATCCGGTATTTTCGGAATCGTCATTTCGCACAAAATCCGATAAAGTTAATGTTGTAGTTATACGGTCAAATTGTTCTGTTTCAACAAAAAAAGAGGTGGATTTCGCCGGAAATTCACCTCTGATTTGGAGTTATTTACACAGTTTGGCAAAGAGAACGGAGAAGATCCGGTCCCGGTTCACGTGGTTCACGTGTTCATAATTGCCGGGAACGCCGCCGATCTCGTAGGACAGGTCCTCCCGGACGCGGAGACGGGGTTCCTCGGTCGCGGAGAAGGTATCCGGATCGATGATGCCCGCGACGGTCGCGATGTCCCAGATGACGCGGCTCCACGAGACGGCTCCCGCGGGCCTGCACGCCGCCACGTTGTCGCAGAGGTAGTCGCCGAGGGGGGAGTTGCCGCGCAGGAAGTGCTCGAGCTCGTAGATCTCGAGGATCAGATGCGACACGACGCCGACGCAGGGGAACTGCAGAAGCGGCACGCCGGAGGCAAACACCGCGTTCGCCGCGTTCACGTCGCCCTGGAGATTGAATTCCGCTCCGTTGAACCAGCGCGCGTGTCCGCCGAGCCAGATCACGCCGATCTTCTCTTTGATCTCCGGGTGCTTCAGGATCGCGGAGGCGACGTTGGTGATCGCGCCGATGGCGGTGACGAAGGTGATCCCGTCATACGCCGTGACGATCTCGGCGATCCGGTCGGCGGCTTCGCTGTCCACGGGGGTCCCGGGATCGGGCATGCGCGCGGTCGATCCGCGGTAATAGGGCGGGATCTTCACCCCGTGGCTTTCGGAGACGAGCTTCGTGCAGATCCCGATCTCCCGCCAGGAGCGCTCCATGCCGTCGGCGAAGGACGAGGATTTGTCGTTGTGAAACGGCGCGGCGGTCACGGCGGCGAGGTCGATCCGCTCCGGCGCGAGCATGGCGAGGGAAAGCGCGAACTGGTCGTCGATTTCGTTGTACGTGTCGGTGTCGAGGATCACCCGTTTGACCCCGGGCTTCCGCAGTTCTTCCGTGATGCGCATGGCAGCCTCCTTTTGCTTCCGGAAAGATCAGTAGTTGAGATCGAAGTTCTCCCGCATGATGCGGTTGGCCTCCGAGCGTTTTTCGGTGAAGCCCTGTCCGAGGGTGTTGGTCGGGGCGGCGGCGCGGACCCGCTTGTAGGTCGCCTCGGCGATCGCGGGATAGGCGTTCCCGAAGGCGATGGCGAAGTCGAAGGACGCCGTGTCGAGGATCAGATCCAGCATATTCACGGAGTCGTTGTCCCGCATGACGTTCATCATGTGATACTCGACGTAGGAATCGTTCATATACCCGTAGGACGCGGCGTTGAGTCCGGACAGGATGACCGCGGGGATCTCGGGGTTGGTGTGGCCCTTCGGGATGGCGAAGGCCCCGGTTTCGTTCGAGACGAGGGTCTTGTATCCCTCGGACGCTTCCGAGCCCTTCGGCAGGGGCAGCACGCTCCAGTCGGCCTCGGCGGTCGTGAGGGATTCCATTGCGGTGAGGTATTCGACGAAGAACGCGCTCCCGCCCGAGGCGAAGACCGCCGCGGCGTTCTGCGGATCGTCGAGGCCGCCCCGCTCATCCTGATAGAGGGAGGCGAGGAGCTCCATCGTCTTCTTCGCGGAGTTGACGGAGAAGCCGACGAGGGGTTCCCTGCGGTCCGCGGTGAGGATGAAGTTGTTCCCCATCGCCTTGAAGACGAGGTCCGGGAAGCGTTCCGAGAGCGAGGAGCTTGCGGAGAGCGTCGCGGCGCCGGTGTTCGTCCGCACGGCTTCGAGCTCGGCGAGCAGGACGTCCCACGTCCACGTGCCGTCCTCGACCCTGCGGAACAGCGCGAAGGGATCCTCCCCGGCGTCCTTCAGGACGGTCTTGTTCATATAGAGCGCCGCGAAATCGTCCGGGCTGATCGAAGCGGCGCCCGCCACGGCGTAGGTCGCGTACCCGCCCGAGGTCATCTGCGAGGATTCCGCGTTGAAATACGGCTGGTCCATGCTGAAAAACGGCGCGGAGCGCATGTTCATGAGAAGGTCCGCCGCGCGGAATTCCCCGATGCGGTAGAAGGGGATGAGGAGCAGGTCGGTATAGAAGGTCCCGGCCTCCGCCGCCTGCCGCATTTCGTCGAGCATGGTCGCCGGGTCCTCCTCGGAGGTGAGCAGGGTCACGTTGAACCGCTCGGCGATCTCCTCGTTGCGCTGCAGGGCGAGGCGGGAGAGGACCGTCTCCGTGTCCTCGGGGGACAGGAACGAGCGGTCCGGCGTGGTGACGAAGAAGACCGCGCCTTCGTAATCCCGCTCCGGAAGTGCGGCGACGTAGGATTCGGACAGGGCTTTCGCGTCCTCGCGGCTCCGGTATTTCACAAATCCGGTCGCCTCGGGCACGGCGCCGCCCTCTCCGTCCTCTCCGCCCGTCTCCGCTTCGCCGGCTCTGTGCCGGGAGGAGACGTCGTTCACGACGATGAAGCCGCAGGAGGTGAAGGAGGCGAGCGCGGCCGCGGCAAGGAGAGCGGCAAGGATACGCTTGTACATCATGGACATCTTGAACTCAGCTTTCTGTAATCGGTGAATGCTATTTCCAGAACTTACCGGTTCTATTCTCCGGCGTCCCGTGATATAATGGCTGCGGCGGACATTCCCTCCGCCGAAGGAGGTACTTGCTATGGCAACAATCGGAAAACGGCTCATTCTCCCGGCTCTGATCGCCCTGATCGTTACGCTTCTGGCGCTCGCTCATCCGGCGTACGCCGCGGCGGATCTGCCCGTCACGCTCGACGGCGCGGCTTATCCCGGCACCGTCCGCCTCATCGGCGGGGTGAGCTATGTCGCGCTGCGGGAGTTCGCCGACACCGTCACCGCCGGACAGGCTGCGGTGAGGTGGGATCCCGCGCTCTCGGAGGCGACCGCGGAAACTCCCGCGCTCATGCTCCGGGCAAGGGACGGCAGCCGCATCCTCGAAGCGAACGGACGCGCGCTCTGGTGCGCCGGCGGGATCTTTTCGGAAAACGGCACGCTCTGGGTCCCGCTCCGGCAGACGTCCGCGGCGTTCGGCTTCCGCTGCGACTACGACGAGGCAAGCCGCACGGTCGGCCTCACACGCGAAGCCGATGCGATCGAGCCGGCATCCTCGGCTTACGACGCGGAATCCTTTTTCTGGCTCTCCCGCATCATCGAAGCGGAGGCGGGCGCCGAACCGTTCGAGGGCAAGCTGGCGGTGGGAACGGTCATCCTCAACCGCGCGGACTCGCCGGACTATCCCGACACGGTGCGCGGCGTGGTCTTCGATACGGCGTTCGGCGTCCAGTTCACCCCGACGGCGAACGGGACGATCCGCTGCACGCCCTCGCGCGATTCCGAGCTTGCGGCGGCGGCCTGTCTCGAGGGCTACCGGATGACGGCGGACATGCTGTATTTCATCAACGAGGATCTGGCGACGAGCTTCTGGGTCCCGTCGTTCTGCCGCTACATCACGACCGTCGGGAATCACGATTTTTACGGGGACTGAGGCAGGGTGTTCACGTACTGCCGGATGCGGACGATCTCGGCGGCCATCCGCACGCTGTCGCGCACGAGCCGCACCTTCGACGCGCTGTGATTCTCGACGCGGACGGGGAATTCCCCGACGGCGAAGCCCAGCCGGTCGGCGAGGAGGAGCGCTTCGAGGTCGAAGGCCCAGCCGTCGGTCCGGGCGAGGGAGAAGATCCTCTCCGCCGCGGCGCGGGTGAAGAGCTTGCAGCCGCACTGGGAGTCGGTATAACGGAATCCGGCGGCGCGCGCGATGAGGCTCCGGTATGCCTTCGAAGCGAGACGGCGCGCGGGCGGATAGGCGGCATACCCGTCGGGGTCCGCGGC
The DNA here is from genome assembly GCA_017540285.1 of Clostridia bacterium. GTDB lineage: Bacteria > Bacillota > Clostridia > Oscillospirales > CAG-272 > UMGS1696. Next base: position 4,216 of record JAFYBI010000425.1, read on the forward strand.
GCGCGATCCGATCAGCACGTCGACCCCGGTCCGCCGGGCCTCCCCGGCCATCGCGGCGATCACCGCGGTCCCGTAGGCGAGGTCGCTGTCGGTGAAGAGGCAAAGATCCCCCTTCGCCGCGAGCATCCCGTCGCGCACGGCTCTTCCCTTCCCGTGATTCTCCGGAGAAGTGAGGAGCCTCAGCGCCCCGTGCGGCAGGGAGAGCGTTCTACCGGTCTCGCGCACCAGGTCGCCGCTCCCGTCATCCGAGCCGTCGTCGGAGATCAGGATTTCATATCGGTCAAACGGGCCGTCCTGCGCGGAGGCGGCTTTTTCGAGCGCGTCCGCCAGCCTGCCGAGCGAATCGGCGATGACGGACCGCTCGTTGTACATCGGGATGATGACGGAGAGTGTCATGACGCGGCCTCCCAGAGAGAGAGCTCCGCTTCCGCCGTCACGGTGAGCGCGTCCAGGGCGGCCAGACGTTCGCGCCCCGCGTCCCCCACCCGATGCCAGAACGGCGTCATCATGAAGAGCGCGGCGATCTCCTCCCGCGACGAGAGCGTCACCGGGAAGGAAAGCGTCCGGCGTCCGAGGAATCTCAGGCGGGCGGATCCGTCGGGCGGCGCGGGATGAAAGTCGGTCAGGCGCACGTCGTCGTAGAGGATCCTCCGCAGTTCTCCGAGGTGTTCCCTCCCCGCGCTGACCACGGCGAGGCGTCCGCCCGGCACGAGGATGCGCGCGGCCTCGTCCCACGGCACCGGCGCGAAGAGGCTCAGAGCCGCGTTCATCGAGGCGTCGGCGAGGGGCAGGCGGAAGATATTGCCCGGCAGGACGGCGGCGCGCACCGGGGAAGTCCAGTCTTCCGGCGGCGCGGCGATCCCGTCCTTCGGGAGGAAGCCGAGGGATTTCGCCAGGCGGCATCCGGCCTCCGCGCCGTGCTTTGAGGCGTCGAAGCCGAGGATATCGACGGGCCGATCCCGCTTTGCCGCGAGGATCGAAGCGATCCGGCAGGTATGAGTCCCCTCCCCCGCGCCCATATCGGCGGCGCAAAAGGGGTCGGGCGTTTTTTCTGCGTCGGTCTGTTCGGCAAGCGCGGCGGCGGCCGCCTCGTCGATCGGGTCATAGAAGCCCCGGCGGAGGAATTCGCTCCGCGCGCGGATCATTTCTTTTTCGTCCCCGGTCTTTGCGTTGTTTTTCTTTCCGGGCGGGAGAAGATTGACGTACCCGGCCCGCGCGAGGTCATAGCTGTGACCCGCCCGGCACCGGAGGCATCCGGCAGCGCGTTCCAGCGAGCCGCCGCAGAGAGGGCAGCGGAGCGGTTCGAGAAAATCGGTCATCGGCGCCACCCCGTCAGTCCGTGATGGTCCGGACGAGCCTTGCGTGGAGCGCGTACCGCTGGGTGAAGTATCCGTTCGTGCAGGTCGAGAGGGTGAGGACGCGGTCCTTGGACGAGAAGGTGATGTTCTTGGATTTGGCGGACAGCTTCTGGCAGTCCTCCGCGAACGCGACGAAATCCTCCCCCGAGGAGAAGCGGACCTTGAAGTAGTCGGAGTCGTAGGCCGTTTCGTACACGGCGAACGGCTCGTAGATATAGATGCCGTCCATCGTGGAGACATAGATATAGACGTTGTTGAAATACTCGTCCTTGAAGAACTTCGTGACGTCGTGGAACATCTCGCCGTTCGAGATGTTGTGCCCGTAGAAGACGGTGTTGTAATTCTTCGTGAGGACGGAATCGTTCCGGTAGTCGGCGAAGATGGAGCCCTCGGGGTTGTAGTCCCCGTTCGCGGCGTGGTTGAGGTAGTAGGAATTGTCCTCGCTCTGGGTGATCGGATAGTTGATGTTCGTATCGTTGACCCGGATCCACGCATAGAGGTCCGGGCAGATGCGCCGGGCGGACTGCAGGAACGCGCGCATTTTCTCGACCTCGGCGTTGTAGGAGCGGACGGTGACGGTGTCCTTCTCCTCGTCAAGGTCGTTCTCCGCGCCTTCGAGGAGCTCGGTCATGGTGCGGATGGTCCTCTGTTCGCTGTCCTCCGCGAGGCCGGGCGTCTGGGCACGGTCGGTGCGGAAGGCGTCGGAGACGTCGAAGGTGAAGCCGGCGGCGAAGAATTCCTCTTGGAGCTGGCTGTAGATCTTCGTCGCCTGCTGCTTCTGGATGAAGTTGCGGACGAGCAGGAAGGTCGAGACGAGGAAGGACGCGAAAAAGAGCCAGAAGATGACCCGGCGGATATATTCGGATACGGGCGTCTTCATGGATGCCCGCGCGGTATCGGACAGGGGGATGTCGTCCTCGGCGAGGTCGTCGAGGGAATTGATGAAAAGGCCGCTCGAAAAGTCGGCGTCGCTCTCGCTCGCATCGAGGGAGAAATCAGCGTCGTCGAGGGCATCGAGCTCGGCAAGTTCGGCGGAATCGCTCCGTTCGTTGTCCGGGGTGAAGATTTCGGCGGGTTCGTCGGCGTCCTGTGCCTCGTCGGCGGGATCGGGGATAAATTCCTCGACGGGATTCTCGGGCGCGTCCGCCTCCCCGCCGTGCGGCTGTTTCGGTTTGCCGAAACGGAAGAGATGGAGATTCAGATTCATGAGGCCTCGGTACCGCGGGCCGTGCGTTTCACGGGGTTTCGCGGAGATAAAAAGGGTTACACAGGATATTATACTACGATCCCCGCGCCATGCAAGAGGGCAAACGAAGAATTATCCGATTTTTCATCGGATATTTACATTTCGCCGGGCGTCGGGCCGGGGGGTGCCCGGGGAGCGGGGAGCCCCCGCGGGCAAAAGACGAACTCGCCTGCGCAAGTTCGTTCACCAAGATAGAAAGTGCGTACTCTCTCGGGTGCGCACTTTTGTTCTGCTTGCGCGGCTGCGCTTGCGCCGGGCGGTGCCCGGAGACAAAAGGCGGGCTCACTGCGCAAGCCTGCTGACGCTTGCGGATAACATGCAGGTTATCTCCTTTATGCAGGAGAGGAAAAGGTCAGAGAAAGCTCTGCGGAGCTTTCTCCCATTGATTATTGCCTTGCGGCGCACCCAAGAGTGCCTCCCCGGTTTCACTCCGTGAAACCGCCCGGCCATCTTGGGGATCACCGCTCCCAGAGGCGCCG
>JAFYBI010000426.1 GCA_017540285.1 Clostridia bacterium
AAAAATACGCGGACCGCATCATCGAGCTGTTCGACGGCAGAGTCGTCTCCGACCGGGAATTCGTGCGCGAGGAGACCGCTTTCGAGGCCGCCGGCCTCGCCTACGGGGAAGGGGAGATCCGCATTCCCTCCGGCTACCGGCTGACCGAGGAGGATCGCGAACGGATCAACGCGTACCTCGCCGCCCTCGAGGAAGGGGACGATACGGTCATCCGCCGCGCCGAGACCGCGCGCCGGCAAAGCCGCGAGACGGTCACGCCCGATCTGTCCCGCCTTTCCCCGATCCGCTTCATCAAATCCCGCCTTCCCGTCAAGGCGGCGTTCCGCATCGGCTGCGGCGCCCTGAAACACAAAAAGATACGCCTCGCGTTCACGATCATCCTTTCCCTGATCGCCTTCGTGCTCTTTGGGCTGGCGGATACCTTCGGCGCCTACGACCACGTCTCCACCTGCGCGCGCTCCATTCAGGATTCGGCGATCCACTACGTTTCGCTCGTCCGCAGTGAAAAGATCGTGCGGGATGAAGAAGAGGACGATTACTACTATCGCCGGGCCGGCGGTCTCAGTCAGGACGAACTGGAAGATATCGGCGTGGAATACGGCGTTCCGGTCCGCGGCGTGTTCACCCCGTACCGCGCCGATCTCGGCTTCGGCAACCTGTTTGACCGCAGTTCGGCCAAGATCGATTCCTACTACGGCATCTACGCCGACCGCTTCAACGGCTTTGCCGCGATCGACGAAGAAACGCTCCGGGAGGAGAACCTCAGCCTCGTCTGCGGCAGACTGCCGCAGGGCGGCAAAGCGGAGATCGCGATCTCCACGTACGTCTGCGAGACCTTCGAGCGCGCGGGCTTTGCCCGGCGGGAGGGGGAGAATACCGTGTACGACCCCGTCACGGGACCGGAGGATATGCTTGGCAAGATCTTCCCGCTGGGCGGAACGGATTATACCGTGGTGGGCGTCGTTTCCTCCGGCTTCAATCTCGAACGCTACCGCAAACTGACGGAACTCTCGGAAGACGAGACTTACGCCGAGATCATCGTCGCCTTCGCCCTCCGTCAGGAGCTGGCGGGCATCCAGGAGTATTCCCTCTGCCAGGTCGCGCTCGTCGGAGAGGAGCGTCTGGAGGAAATGATCCGCGTCGAGCCGAAATTCGAGAATATGGTCAACGGCAATCTGTATTTGTTTGAAAACAGACCGGAGGACGCGGAGCTGGACGAAAAGCAAATGATCTTCGGCGTCTGGTACGGCTATCCCGATTCCATCGGCACGCTGGCGGATCAGGGGCTCTATGAGATCGAGTGGGTGAACGGGAAAAAGACCGAGCTCAAAGGCGGCGAGGTCGTCATTTCCGCCGATCTTCTGAACAATCTTCTCGCTTTCTGGTCGGACGTGCCGGAGGGATTCCGGGACGCGGACCTGTCAAAGCTCACCGAAAACGAGTGGACGGAGCTGAAAAGCTGGCTCTCCGGGCTTTCCTCATTGCAGGTCAATTACTATTCGTGGATCGCGGACGCCTATGAATCCGAAGAACCGCTCGACGCGACGGTCGTCGGGATCCTCATGCCGGACCCGTCCGGAAAAACGCCGGATCCGGGCGCGGTCATCCTCGCTGCCGACGAAATCGTTCTGCCAATCATCTCCGACCACCGGGACGGCGTGTACGATTTCGCCGTCGGCGCCATGCCGAAGGAGTACGACAAGGTCGAACGCATCGTCGGTCTCTCCCTGCGGGAGGATACGGACGTCCGCTTCGAGCTGCAGAACCCCGTCACGTACGAGCTTGACGTGATCAGCGGCGTCCTTGCCGAACTCTCCAGGGTCTTCGTCGTGATCGGCGTGTTCTTCGCCGCGTTCGCCGCCATCCTGTTGGCGAACTTCATCGGCACCAGCATCGCCTATAAGAAGCAGGAGATCGGCATCCTCCGCGCGATCGGCGCGCGCTCGAACGACGTGTTCCGCATCTTTTTCTCCGAAAGCTTCGTGATCGCCATGACCAACTTCCTCCTCGCCTCGGCGGGGACCGCGCTCACGGTCTTCCTGATCAATCGCGGCATCCGAAGCTCCACGGGGCTTCTCATCACGGTCCTTTCCTTCACCGCCCGTCAGGCGGCGCTGATCCTCGGCGTGAGCGTCCTCGTCGCCGCTGTCGCAAGCTTCCTGCCGGTCAAGAAGATCGCCTCCAAGAAGCCCGTCGACGCCATCCGAGGAAGATAAACTCCGCATACAACACCGCGTAAAAATCGCCCTTCGGGGCGATTTTTTCTTGACAAAACGGGAGAAAGCCGTTATACTCAAAAATGATAAGGTACCTTACTAATCGAAAGGAGGGACTTCATGGATATCAACACGGAATTGATGAGCCTGATCCGCCACAGCGTCGCGCTGTCCCGGCGGATGCGCCGGGAAAAGAAAAAAGAGCGGGCGGAAGACGCCTCGCGGCACGTGCGCGGCATGGGGCATATCCTCGAAGGTCTGTCCGTCACCGAAGGAAAAAGTCAGAAGGATCTCGCCCTCGCGGTGGGGATCCGCCCGCAGTCGCTTTCCGAGGCGCTTTCTCTCCTCGAGGAACGCGGAGAGATAAGGCGGGAGAGATCCGG
>JAFYBI010000427.1 GCA_017540285.1 Clostridia bacterium
TAACGCGTATAAAGTTACTGTGTATGTACCACTTTCTTCATCGTGATTTTCAAGCCATCCCCTCAAATCCACAGATGTGCTGGTGGTGAGCCCTCCTCCAGTTGAGATGAGCCAACTGTATTCTGTGGCTCCCTCAAAGGGATCCCAATTCAAAACACCATTGGCGGAAATGGATACATTTTGTAGCTTAGGTAATTCTTCAGCCATTATCGTCTGCCCGGCGGACAACAGCCCCGCCATGAGCAGCAGAGCGAAAAGGATGCCCAAAAGTTTTCCGAGTTTCATGAAAAAACCTCCCTCAAAGATCGCTCTCGGAAGGAGGTTCGTTTTGTGTATTCCTTTTCCTCCGAGACGCTGCGGTGTCCTCAGAGGCGGTGTCCTCAGAGGAGATATTTCCTGATAAAATTGTACCCGATTTTTGCCGTCCTGTCAAGAGAAATCGGTAAATTTTCCGGCTTTCTGCCCCGGCGCTCAGAACGTAACGCTGACCCTGACGGGCTCCCCGTCGCTCGGGTAGGTGAAATACGACGTCTCGCTGTCCGGCTCGTAGTCGAACGGGAGCTCCTTCACCCCGCCGCGCGCCGCGATCTTCACGGACTTCGGCGGACGCTTCGTCCGGATCCGCGCCGCGACCGTCATCTCGGACGGGCTCCGCGAGACGAATTTCAGGCTTCTCTGGCTCACGGCGATCTTTTCCGCGCGCCCGGAGAGGGCGATGAGGAAGGCGGGCGCCGATTTGTCGATCTTGTCGACGTCGTACCAGAGCCCGACGGAATCGGGCGTGAGCGCCGGGTCCTCCACCACGGCGAGCCCGTCGTCGAAGAGGTCGATGTACGTGCCCCGGAGGACGTCCGGTCCCTCGTCCCCCTCGTCCATGCGCGCCGTCACGGCATACGCGCCGCGGTGCAGGATGAGCGAGGACGTCGCACCCCTGCCGAGCAGGGCGAGCATGGCGTCGCGGTAGGCATCGGAGGCGTCGGCATCCTCGGCGAGGCGCGCGGGGGATTCGATGCGGACAATCACCCGGCCTTCGCCGACGTCGTAGGTGCCCGCCGCGGGATCCTTGCCGAGACCGAGCGACTGCATGAGGTGCTCCGCCGGGGTGGCGTACCGGTTCTCCCCACTGTTCCACCACTCGCGCACCCGGTGGAAGGGATCGCGCCCGTCGCCGATATAGACGAGCGTGCCGCCGTTCTTTACCCAGCCCGCGAGCCCTTCGTGAATGTCGGGGGAGGCGGGCTTCATGTATTCGTAGGAGAGCACGAGGGTCTTGTACGGATCGAGGTACGCGGGGAAGCGGCGGACGTTGTCGAGCTGGATCGGCCGCGCCGCGATGCCCGCCTTCACGAGCGGGAGGGTCAGCCCGTAGAAGGGCGAGAACTCCAGCGCGCCGTTTGCCGATCCGGAATCGATGCTTGTGTAATTTTCGTCGCCGGGATAAATGCGCTGGAACATGGCGGAATCCGCGATGGCGACGGCCACCTCGGTGTTGTCCCCCTCCCAGCGGATCTCCCTCTGATCCTTCATGTCGCGCAGCGCGTGCATGACGGCGAGCAGGTTCGTCTTGTATGCCGGCGGGATGATCGTCGACGTGTCGTTCGAAGGCCGGAAATCCTCGCGCCGACCGCCTCCGTCGAGGAACGCGCGGAACGCCGCGTGCAGGGCTTTCATTGCCTCCTCGGTCGGCTGATGGCGGCCCTTCATGACCCGGCGCGGCCAGGGGGCGACCTCGTAGTCCGAGATCTCCGGGTGGAAGAGCGAGGCGACGACGGTGCGGTAGTAATTTGCGCGGTAATCCTCCCAGGTGTGCCGCGGGTTGTCCTCGATCGGGTCCGCGAGATACCACATCCGGCGTCCGGTCCCGCGCACGAGCTCCTGCATGACGCCGTATTCGAGGAACGCCGTCTCGAACGTCCGCTCCTTCCGCACGCCGCGGAAATAGTTCGGCTCGCGGGACGTTCCGGTCCAGATCTGCGCGATGTAGCCGTCCACCGTGGGGAGGTCGATGAGCGCGCTTTCCGGCGAGACGATCTTCCACTGCGAATAGTTGATGAGGGAGTGCGTCGGGACGTAGAAGCGGAGCAGCCGCCCGTACTTCACCATCGCGTATTCCTTCAGCTCGGAGCAGAGGCGGTCGAGGGTGCGGGTGTAGAGATACTGCTTCAGCTTGGAGGCGCGGTACTGCGCGTCGCAGGAGGACTGCGGATCGATCCAGTCTTCCTTATAGTAGATCTTCCATTCGCGCTTGAACGCGTCGGAATACCCGGTCTCGACCCAGAACTCCGGCTCCTCGAGGTGGATCGCCTCGACGCCGCAGTCCACTGCGTATTTCAGCCCCTCGGCGAGATAGTGCGCGAAGGAATTGGACGGCACCATGTAGGGGACATCCTTGCCGTGGGCGCGTTCGGAGCCGTCGCGGTTCTGCTGCCCCTCGTCGCGGTGGTTGATCCCGTCGAAGCGACCGAACAGATAGTCCTGATAATTGCCCCAGGACACGCCGGTCATCAGATGGATGACATACCCGGCTTTTTTCCATTTCTGCACGCGCTTTTTCAGATCGTGAAACCCGTAGACCATGACAAAGTCGGACTGGACGTCGAAGACCGGCTCAAAATCGCCGCTTTCCTGGACGCCCGTGCGTTCCTCATTTCGCGGATAGTCTCTCATGGACGTTCTCCTTTCGGTATATCAATATTCAGAATTCCTGTTCGATCACGACGCAGTGCCTCGTCGCCCACGCCTCCTCGAGAAGCGCGTCGACGTCGAGCCGTCCCTCCTCGCGGACCACCTTGGCAAGCTCGGGCTGCGTTCGGGGGTGCCGCGGGGTGAAGACGGTGCAGCAGTCGTCGTAGGGGAGGATGGAGGTGTCGTAGGTGCCGATCTCGCGGGAGGTGACGATGATCTCCTCCTTGTCCATGCCGACGAGGGGCCGGAAGACGGGACGATCCGCCGCGTCCTCGGTCACGACCATGGATTTGAGCGTCTGGGAGGCGACCTGACCGAGGGATTCGCCCGTCACGAGGACCGGGCATCCGTTTTCCTCGGCGGACCGGGACGCGAGCCGCATCATGAACCGCCGGAGAAGAAGGGTGAAATAGTCCTCCTCACACCGGTCGCGCATCTCTTCCTGGATGTGCGTGAGGGAGATCACGTGGACCTTGATCTTCCCGCAGTATTCCGCCAGCTCCCGGGCGAGCTCGAAGACCTTTTCGCGCGCCGCTTCGCTGGTGTAGGGGAAGGACTCGAAGTGCACGCACTCGACCGTCATGCCGCGCTTCATCATGCGCCAGCCCGCGACCGGAGAATCGATCCCGCCGGAGAGCAGGAGCATCCCCTTGCCCGCCGAGCCGAGGGGCATGCCGCCCGCGCCCTTGTCCTGTCCCGCGTGGACATAGGCGAACCGCTCGCGGACCTCGATCTTCACGACGACGTCCGGGTCCTGCACGTCCACCGTGAGATGCGGGCAGACGTCGAGGACCGCGCCCCCGACCTCCCCGGAGATCTCGGGCGAGGCGAAGGGGAATTTCTTGTCGCTGCGCCGCGATTCGCACTTGAACGTTTTCGCCGAGGCGAGCTTTTCCGGGAGATAGGCTTTCGCCACCTCGAGGATCGCGTCCATTGATTTCTCGCAGACCGCGGCCCGGCAGAGCGCGACGAATCCGAAGACTTTTTTGAGCTGACGGTACAGCGCGTCGATCGCGTCCTCTCCGGCGGATTCGTCGTCGAGCGGCTCGACGTAGACGGTCGACTGGTTGGCGTAGACCTCGTACTGTCCGTAGTTTTTGGCGCGGCGGCGAACCTCGCGCAGGAGCTGGGCCTCAAAGGTCGAGCGGTTTGTCCCCTTGAGGATGAGCTCGCCGTATTTGCAGAGAATGACTTCCTTGATGTTTTCCATGCCGGTTTCAGTTTCTGTATTGTTGATAATTAAGATAGATTTAGATGTGCCGGAGAAAATCGCCGATCAGCTTCATCGAGATCTCGTCGGGGGAGACCTCCGGGTGCCACTGCACCGCCTTGTAGTACGAAAGCTCGGTCGATTCGACGGCCTCGATCACGCCGTCGTGACTGCGCGCCGCGATGCGGAGGCCGTTCCCCGGGTCCTTCACCGCCTGGTGGTGGTAGCTGTTCGTGACGATCCCGCACGCGCCGAGCAGATCGGAGAGTGCGCCCGAGACGTAGACACGGTGCCGGTGAGAGCCGTCCTCGAGGGTGTCGAAGTGAGGCGTACGGCTCCCGGTCTTCTGCGCGGTGATGTCCTGCCAGAGGGTCCCGCCCGCCGCCGCGTTCATGACCTGAATGCCGCGGCAGATCCCGAAGACGGGCCGGTCCGCCGCCATGAGCTCACGGAGCAGGGCGAATTCAAACGCGTCGCGCTCGGGTTCCTCTTCCCCGCACTTCGGGTGGCGCTCCTCGCCATAACGCGCGGGGGAGACGTCGTCCCCGCCGGTAAAGAGATACCCGTCGAACGCGCGGGCGTATCCGCGGATGACGTCCGGATCGTCGGTGAAGGGCAGGATCACGGGCAGAACGGGGATATTGTGGAAGGCGGCTCCGCTGAGCACGTACCGCACATAACGGGAATAGAGCTTGTAGCCTTTTTCGATGGACGAAGAGGTCAGCGCGACGGTTTTCATCTTTTCCTCCGGAGATCGTTGAAATGGGGGTCGCTTCATTATACTTCATCCCGCCGCAAAATGCAAGAACAAATAAGAAATCCGACCCGTGAGAGCCGGATTTCGTTCATGGTCCCGAATGCTCAATCTTCGCTGCGGTA
>JAFYBI010000428.1 GCA_017540285.1 Clostridia bacterium
AAAGGAGAAAACCTGTACTTCATCCGCAAGCGTCAGCGGGCTTGCGCAGTGAGCCCGCCTCCTGTCCCCGGGCACCGCCCGGCGCAAGCGCTGCCGCGCAGACAATAGAAAAGGCGTACCTTGTTCAGGTACGCACAATTCAATCTTGGTGAACGGGCGTGCGAAGTGCGCCCGTCTCTTGCCCGCAGGGGCCCCCTGCCCGGGCACCGCCCGGTTGGTGAACGGGCGTGCGAAGTGCGCCCGTCTCCTGTCCCCGCGGACTCCGCGGCCCGCAGGAGCTTTCCCATCTCAATTTATGCTTTCAGCAGCTTCTCCGCACAGGCGAGACGGATGCACGAGCAGAGGATCTTGATCGCAAGCTCCAGCTCTTCCGGCTCCGGATACGTCGGCGCGATGCGCAGGTTGCTGTCCTTCGGGTCGCGGCCGTAGGGGAAGGTCGAGCCCGCCGTCGTCAGCGTCACGCCTACCGAACGCGCAAGCTGATAGACCCGGCGCGCGCATCCCTCGCGGACGTACAGGCTGATGAAATACCCGCCCCGCGGCTCCGTCCAGTGCGCGATCCCGAGATCGTCGAGATACTTGTGGAAGAGATGCTCGACCAGCTCGAACTTCGGCCGGATGATGTTCGCCTGATGCTTCATGTGCTCGCGGATGCCCGCCGCCGAGCCGAAGAACTTCACGTGCCGCATCTGGTTGATCTTGTCGTAGCCGATCGTCTGCGTCGCGATGATCGGACGGATCTGCTCGAGGTTGCGCTCGCTCGCCGCCATGATCGCCAGGCCCGAGCCCGGGAAGGTGATCTTCGAGGTCGAGGCGAAGTAGAAGATGTTGTCCTCGGTGCCGTATTCCCGCGCGTAGTCGAAGATGTTCGCGAGGTGCACGTTCTCGTCGTAGAGCTCGTGGACCGCGTAGGCGTTGTCCCAGAAGATCCGGAAATCCGGCGCGGCGGGCTTCATCGCGGCGAACGCGTCGACGACTTCGTCCGAATAGGTGATGCCCTCCGGATTCGAGAACTTCGGCACGCACCACACGCCCTTGACCGACGGGTCGGAGCAGGCGAGATCGTAGACCGCGTCCATGTCGGGGCCGTCCGCCTTCATCGGTACGGGGATCATCTCGATCCCGAGCGTGCGGCAGATCGTGAAGTGGCGGTCGTAGCCGGGCGAGGGGCAGATGAACTTGATCCGGCCCTGACGGCACCACGGCTCGTGTCCGCCCGCAACGCCGAAGAGCATCGCGCGCACGAGGGTGTCGTACATCACGTTCAGGGAGGAGTTGCCGAGGACGAGGATGTTGCCGGCGGGCAGGCCGAGCAGATCGCTGAAGAGCTGCTTGGTCTCCGGCAGCCCGTCGAGGACGCCGTAGTTCCGGCAGTCGAGCCCGGACGCGGAGAAGCAGTCGCCGCGCGTGCTGACGATGGAAAGCATCCCGGAGGACAGATCGAGCTGCGCCTGATTGGGCTTGCCGCGCGTCAGATCGAGCGTCAGGTTCATGTCGGACCAGCGGTCGAGCTTTTCCTGTTCGGCGGCGCATACCGCGAGCAGTTCGTCCGTGTTCATTTCCGGGTAGGGCTTGCGTTCGAGAAAGGCCATATCTTGTTACCTCGGCTGTATGAGATGGAAGGTGGGATTGCGGGGACGTTCTCTGTCAGATCTGCACGACGCAGAACGGGTTGCCGTCCGGGTCTTCGAGAACGGTGAAATCGGCATCCGGGGGATAGTTCCACGGCTTGCGCCGCGCACCGAGCGAGAGGAGGCGCTCCACCTCCGCGTCCCGGTCGGAAGAGAACAGGTCCATGTGATGGCGCCGGGCATGCGGAGAGGTCACGAGACTCAGGGAGAGCTGGATCCCCGGACGTCCGTCACGCGGGGCGAGCATCGCGAAATCCGTGTCGGGCACCGCTTTCAGCTCGTAATCCAGGGCTTCGCTCCAGAAACGGACGGCACGGTCCAGATCCCGGACTCCCCAGACGATCGCTCCGATTTCCAGCATGGTCCCCTCCGATCCCGATTTTGCATCACGGGAGCGCCGATCCTTCAAAACGGTGGCTCAAACCGGCGAAAACTGCCGAAAAATGCATGATCGGACCCGTGAGAAATTCATGGAAAAACTTATAATACTATATTATACGGGATCGCATGCAGAAAAACAAGGATATTGCAAAAAGTTTATAATACGTTCACTTCTTGTTCGCAACTTTTGCGGAGGCGATGGTTTATAATATAATCTCTGAAATATATAAAAAAGAAAAGAAGCATCGCGGGACGCGAAGAAGACCCGGAGGAGATTTTGACACAGCGAGACAGCAATCCGTATCCCTATACGGACTCCAACAAACGATACATGACCTACGACTGGTACCTGAAGACCCGCTTCGGCGGCAAGGTCGCGAAGGTATCGCTCGACATCGGCTGCACCTGCCCCAACATGGACGGCATGAAGGGCTTCGGCGGCTGCATTTTCTGCAGGAGCGGGAGCTCCGGCGCCGCGGGTTCCGTTCTGAACGGCGATTCGATCGAAGAGCAGTATGCGCGTGGCAGGGAAACGGCGCGCGGAAAATGGGATCCCGTCGGGTTCATCCCGTATTTCCAGGCGCACACCAACACCTACGGCGATCCGGCCGCCCTGAGCTGCGCCTTCAACCGCGCGGCGCACTGGCCCGACGCCGTGATGGTCTCCATCGCCACCCGCCCGGACGCCCTGTCCGAGGAGATGATGGGAACGCTCGTGCGGCTGGCGCGGAAGATCCCCCTGACGGTCGAGCTCGGGCTCCAGACCTCGGACGACGAGACCGCGCGCCTCATCAACCGATGCCACACCTGGGCCGAGTTCCGGGCCGGGTACGAACGGCTGCGCGCCGCGGCGGACAAGGTCAACGCGGAATGCGGATGCGAGCTCCCCGCGAAGGGCGAAGCGGTCCCGGGCCTCGCGATGAAGCGGTTCCAGATCGGCGTGCACCTGATCGACGGGCTGCCGGGCGAGAGCATGGACACGATGCGGAAGACGGCCGCCGAGGTTGCCGCGCTGCACCCCGACATGGTGAAGCTGCATCTTTTGAACGTCCTGCGGGACACGCCCCTCGCCGCGCTCTACGAAGCGGGAGAATACACCCCGATTACCCGGGAGGACTACGTCGCCGTGGTGTGCGATCAGCTCGAGATGTTTCCCGCCGCGACCGTGATCGGCCGGGTGACGGGGGACGCGCCTCTCGACGAGCTCATCGCGCCGCTCTGGACCGCGCGCAAGACGGAGGTCGCGAACGAGATCGACAAGGAGCTCTACCGCCGCGGGACCTGGCAGGGCTGCCGGGCGGAATAAAAAAGCAGGCGGCGCATCGGCCGTCTGCCTTTCCAAACTGCTCAAAGGATGCATTCCGGCGGGACTTTTTCCGGGTTCTCGCGGAAATAGGCTTCCATTTCCCGGTCCGTTTCCCCGCGCGTCCTGGCGTCGAAATACGCTCTCTGCCATTTGGTGTAATCAAACTGTTCGGTTTTGACGAGGAAGAGAAACCGTTCCGCGTCAACGATGCTCATTTTTTCAAGCAGGCATTCCATGCCTTTGGTCAGGACTTCTGCCGCGCTGGCGTCCATCGTTATTCCTCCTCTTCTTCATTCTGGGTAAATTCCAGCGGATTGACGATCCGGACTTTCCCGGAGCGGTATTTGAGCAGACGGGTGTCGGTGGTCAGCAGATAATCGCACTTCGCATATTCCGCGCAGGCGACATGCACGGCATCCTTGTATTTGACGCCGGTTTCCATGATGGCCTCGATGGCGGGAAGAAGCATTTCTTTCCGTTCGAACGGAATATAGTAGTTTCTGTACTGTTCCCGAAAGCTGTTGATCGCGTCGCGGCGCATCCGATCCGGATTGGCGTCGTTTTCGAAAGCAAGCATGAAGGAATCGACAAGCTCCAGTCTGCCGTGCCGGATCAGATCCTGAATGTGCAGCTTTGCGCGCGTTTCCATGGAAACTTTGAACTGCGACTGATCGTCATACGGACGGTTGAAACAGCAATTATCGAGGTAAACTCTCATCATCCGGCTCTCCTTCAGGCTCTCTGCTCACCAGTATTGTACCTCTCCCTGCCGAAATAATCAAGGGTTTTCCATGTAAATTATATGTGAATGCGGTGAGGTGCTCACGCTTCACACAATTCCGTATTTTTATTCACTCCACCGCTATATATTGGGTGTATGATAAGTCAAAATCGGGAATAAGAATTCATTCAGCCCCACAGGAGGCCGCCATGTACCGCATCGTACGCAAGAAACCGCTGAATCCCACGGTGACGCAGATGGAGATCGAAGCGCCCCTCGTCGCCCGCAAGGCGAAGCCCGGCCAGTTCATCATCCTCCGCGCGGACGCCGACGGGGAACGCATCCCCCTCACCGTCGCCGGTACGAATCCGGAGGAGGGGACGGTCAAGATCATCTTCCAGATCGTCGGCGCGACGACCGCATGCCTCAACCAAAAGGAAGAGGGCGGCTTTATCGAGGATTTCGCGGGCCCGCTCGGGGTGCCTACCAAAACCGACGGGATCCGCAGGGTCTGCATTGTGGGCGGCGGCGTGGGATGCGCCATCGCCATGCCCGTCGCGGAGGAATTCCACCGCCTCGGGGCCGAGGTCACCTCGATCATCGGCTTCCGCTCGAAGGACCTTTTGATCCTCGAGGGCGAGTTCCGCGCCTGCTCCGACCGCCTGATCGTCATGACCGACGACGGCTCGTACGCGAGAGCGGGCAACGTCACGGTCCCCCTCCGGGAGATGCTCGAGGCCGGGGAGCGCTTCGACGAGATCGTTACGATCGGGCCGCTCATCATGATGAAGTTCGTCACGGCGGCGGCGAAGCCCTACGGGGTTCCGGTGACCGTCTCGATGAATCCGATCATGATCGACGGCACGGGGATGTGCGGCGGATGCCGGATCACCCTCGTCGACGGAGAGGGGCGCCGCACGACGAAATTCGCCTGCGTGGACGGCCCGGACTTCAACGGCTACGAGATCGATTTCGACGAAGCCATGTCCCGCGGCCGGATGTACGCTGATTTTGAGCGGCACGCCTACGAAGAGGCCTGCTCGCTGTTCCGGAAAGCATAAGGAGGTCCGCCATGCCCATCGATCCGAAGAAACACGAAATGCCGACGCAGGCTCCCGCCGAACGCGCGCACAATTTCCGGGAGGTGGCTCTCGGTTATGACGAAGAGGTCGCCGTGGCGGAGGCGAACCGCTGCCTCGGCTGCAAGAACTCCCCCTGCGTCACGGGATGCCCCGTGAACATCGCGATCCCGGACTTCATCGCGAGGATGAAGGAGCGGGATTTCGAAGGGGCGTATCAGATCATCGCGAAATCCTCGTCCCTCCCGGCGGTCTGCGGGCGCGTCTGTCCGCAGGAGACGCAGTGCGAATGCCAGTGCACACTCGGAAAGACGTTTGAGCCCGTCGGGATCGGCCGCCTCGAGCGCTTTGCCGCCGACTGGCACAACGCGCATGCCGAAGAGCGCGCGACCCCGCCCGCGCCGAACGGACACCGCGTCGCCGTCGTCGGATCCGGCCCGTCCGGGCTGACCTGCGCGGGCGATCTTGCAAAGAAGGGGTACCGCGTCACCGTCTACGAAGCCCTGCATACGGCGGGCGGCGTGCTCGTGTACGGCATTCCGGAATTCCGTCTGCCGAAGTCCATCGTCGCGCGCGAGGTCGAGACCCTCCGGGAGCTGGGCGTGGACATCGAGACCAACGTCATCATCGGCAAGACCCTGACCGTCGACGAGCTCTTCGACATGGGCTTCGAGGCCGTGTTCATCGGCTCCGGCGCAGGCCTGCCGAACTTCATGAACATCCCCGGCGAGGCGTACAAGGGCGTCTACTCCGCGAACGAATTCCTCACCCGCTCCAACCTCATGAAAGCCTACCTCGACGATCCGAAGACCCCGATCATGAAGGGCGGGCGCGTCGCGGTCGTCGGCGGCGGCAACGTCGCGATGGACGCGGCGAGAACGGCGCTGCGCCTCGGAGCGGAGCACGTCTACATCGTCTACCGCCGGTCCCTCGAGGAGCTTCCGGCGCGGCGCGAGGAGGTCGAGCACGCCGAAGAGGAGGGCATCGATTTCCGCCTCCTCACGAATCCCACGGAGATCCTCGGCTATCGGAATTCCGAGGACCCGCGCGATCCGAAGAACGGCTTCGTCACCGGGATGACATGCATCCGCATGGAGCTCGGCGAACCGGACGCGAGCGGCAGACGCCGTCCCGTGGAGATCCCGGGCAGTGAATTCACGCTCGACGTCGACACGGTCGTCATGGCGATCGGCACCTCCCCGAACCCGCTCATCAAGAACACGACGGCGGGCCTCGAGGTCAACCGCCGCGGCGGGATCATCGTGAACGAGGACGGGCTGACCTCGCGCGCGGGCGTGTATGCCGGCGGAGACGCGGTCACGGGCGCGGCCACGGTCATCTCCGCGATGGGCGCTGGCAAGGTCGCGGCGCGTGCGATCGACGAAGCATTGTCGGGAAAATGAACGAATAGGCGGCGGGAGTTCCGAAAGGGCTCCCGCTTTTTCGCGGAATGTGACAGAAATTTCACCGGGAGGACTTGCACACCGCGCAGAAATGTGGTATAATGCGGATAACTGAATAAGAGATACGGTTTGAAAAGTTGTAAGCTGAGTAAATGCAAAGGATATCCGGTTCGAACCCGGAACAACCGCCATTCCTGTATGGGACGCCGACGCCGCGCACGGACGATTGCCGTGTTCACCGGCAGGCGGACGGTTTCCGCGCGTCCCGAGTCAGTCTCCGCCGTGTCTCCCGGTTCCCGTGTGGCGTGAGCGTGCGGCCGGATATCCGGTTGCGCGTTTTTTCATTTTCATTCCATCTCAAAGAAAGAAGGATCTTCCCATGAAAAAGCTTCTCGCCCTCCTCGCCGCCGTCCTCCTCGTTGTCTGCGCCGCGACCGCGGTCCACGCCGGGGAAAACGCCCGCGTGTACGTCACCATTTCCGATGAAAACGGCAAGCTCGCCGTCGCGCAGGAAGAGATCGTCGTCCACGACGCGGACGGCGACGGTTCGATCACGGTCAACGACGCCATGATCGTCGCGCACGACAAATTTTACGACGGCGGCGCGGATGCCGGATACGAAACGCCACGAGTGAATACGGCATCTCGATGAACAAGCTTTGGGGCACGGAAAACGGCGGCAGCTACGGCTACTATGTCAACGGTACCGCCGCGTGGTCCCTTGCCGACCCGGTCTCCGACGGCGATTTCGTCGACGCGTTCGTCTACACCGACCTCGAGGCGTGGAGCGACATGTACGCCTGCTTCGAGCCCCGCTTCGTCACGTCCGGCACCGCGGAGCTGACGCTCACCGGCGCGGGCTTTGACGAAAACTGGAATCCCGTCGCCGTTCCCGTCGAAGGCGCGGAGATCACCCTGAACGGCGCCAAGACCGGCGTCTTCACCGACGAGCAGGGCAAGGCGAGCGTCCCGGTCGACACGAACGCGGGCCGGATCGTGATCAGCGCGGTCAGCGACAGCCAGATCCTCGTGCCGCCGGTCGCCATCGTCGAAGGCGAAGGCACCGCGCCCCAGACCGGCGATCTCTCCGCGGTGATCGCGGCGGCGGCCGTCCTGTCGCTCGGCGCGGCTCTCCTCGTGAAGAAGCATACCGATGAACGATGAATAAGAGACCCGTGCGGGTGGGGCGGCGCATCCGTTTCGGAGCGAGGATCGCCGCGGGGCTGATCGCGGTCCTCTTGACCGTGTTTTTCCCCATGCCCGCAGACGCGTCCGGGATCGATACCGTCGGTCAGGCAGAAGACCTGATCGGCGGTATTCTCGCGTTCAAATGCGGCGGCGCGTCGCACGACCGGGTGCAGGAATGGATCGGCGGCGGGCTCGCGGAGACTGTCGGCGGCTCGGCGGAGTGGTACGTCCTCGGCCTCAGCCAGAGCGGAGAGACGTACGATTTCACCGCCTACCGGGACGCCCTCGCCGCTTATACCGCCTCGAACACGATCGCGTCCGCCACGACCCGGGAGAAATTCGCGCTCGCGTTTCTGGCCTCGTCGGGGGACGCGTCCTATGCCCGCGAGATCCTCCCCGGCGCGGTCGGAAAGCAGGGCGTCATGAGCTGGATCTACGGCCTGCACCTGCTCAACAACGGCATCGAAGCGGGCGGGGCGGGCGGCATTGACGCGGAATCGGCGGCGGACGCGCTGCTCGGGCTCGAATGCGGGGGCGGCGGCTGGACCGTCATCGGAACCGTGGCCGACACCGACGTCACGGCGATGGCGGTGCAGGCTCTCGCGCCCCATGCCGACGATCCGGACGTGAAGGCCGCCCTGGAGCGTGCCGTCGATCTGCTCGCGGGAAGGCAGAGCGGGGACGGGGACTGCCTCGGCTTCGGCGGCGCGATCAATCCCGAGAGCACGGCGCAGGTCCTCGTCGCCCTGTGCGCCATGGGGATCGACTGCGCCGGGGACGCGCGCTTTCTTAAAAACGGGAAGACCCTGCTCGACGGGATCGAAAAGTACCGCCTCGCCGACGGGAGCTTCTGCCACGAGACCGGCGGCGGGAGCAACGAGAGCACGACCGTGCAGGTCTTCTATGCCTGCGTCGCGTATGCCCGCATGGCGCGCGGAGCGGGAAACCTCTACGTCCTCGACCGGATGAATCCGGCGCCTGCGGAGCCTCCCGTCGATCCGACCGAGCCGACCGAGCCGACCGAGCCGACCGATCCGATCGATCCGATCGAAGCGGCCGAACCGGATCCGGAACCTGACCCTGAACCGAAGCCCGAGCCTGACCCTGAACCCGAGCCCGCGCCGGAACCGGAACCCGAGCCCGCGCCGGAACCGGAACCCGAGCCCGCGCCGGAACCCGAACCAGAGCCCGAACCGGAACCGAATATCGAACCGGAGCCGGAGACCGAGCCGGAACCGGAGCCCGGCACCTCCGGGAGGACGGAG
>JAFYBI010000038.1 GCA_017540285.1 Clostridia bacterium
ATTACAGCATCGGCGGGGAAGAGAATTTCGTCCTGTTGAATCCGACGTCGGAGAAGCCCCGCGAGGAGGAGAACACCGACGCCATCTCCGCCGCCTTTGACGCGCTCCTGAACGGCGGCGGCCAGGAGGAGCCCGATCCCGGTCATCCCGAGGAACCCGTCGGGGAGCCGCAGACCGCGCCGGAGACGGACTCGCCGGAGGCCGAAGCCCCCGAGACCGAAGCGCCCGAGACGGAAGCGCCCGCCGATCGGGAACCGGATGAGATCCCGGAGAGCCCCGACGAGAAGCGGGAGGAAGCCGGGGAGCCGGCAGAGCCCGCCGAAGAAGCAGGACCCGACGATCGGGACGATCCGGAGCATCCCGAGACGCCCGACACGCTCGACGCGGGGGACGGGAACGCGGAGGAGGAGACCGAGCCCGCCGAACCGGAGCCGGAGGAACCCGCCGTCACGGCGCTGCAGCTCTCGCGCGACAAGATGAGCCTCACCGTCGGCAGCGGCTCCGTCCTGTATGCCACGATCAACGCCGAGGTAGGCGGACAGGACGTGACGGTGCGCTGGACGAACAGCGATAAGGAGGTCGTCGCGATCTCGCTCAATCCGAACGGCGGTATCGACGTCAAGGGACTCGCGCCCGGCAAGGCGACCCTCGCCTGCTCCTACGGCAAGGATTTCCGCGAGACCTGCGAGGTCACGGTCACGGAGATCGAGGTCGATGTGCCGGATTACGACGAAAACATGATCGCGGACTTCCTCGCGGACGGCCTCTTCATCTACAACGACGGGGTCTACACCCAGGCCTATTATTCCGAGACCAACTCGAAGTACTACGCCCAGACGGCAGCTTATTACAAGCAGCTCTTCGGGTGCAGTGTGCACGTGGTCGTCGCGCCGGTCTCCTCCATGGTGATCGAGAATCCGAACGTCAAATCGAAGATCGCCGATCAGAAGGAAATGCTCGATAAGATGGCGGCGCTCTTCCCGCCCGGGGTGAACTTCGTCAACTGCTATGACGAACTCCATCAGCACCGGAAGGATTACCTCTTCTTCCGCACCGACCACCACTGGACCCAGCGCGGCGCCTATTACGCCTACGAAGCCTGGGCGAAATCGGCGGGACTCGAACCCACGCCCCTCGAGGATTTCGAATTCGAGGTCCATCAGGAGGAGTATCAGGGATCCATGTACGACTGGACCCTCGACGCGCGCGTGAAGGAGTTCCACGACAGCGTGGAGGTGTTCTATCCCACGAAGAAGAACACCATGACCGTGACCGACAAGAACGGCAAGACGTGGCAGTTCAATTCCTGCATCAATTCCAATCACGGGTATCTCTGCTTCATCTCGGGAGACCATCCCTACACGGTCATCAACGTCCCGGAGAATCCGCAGGACAAGAACGCGCTCGTCCTGAAGGATTCGTTCGGCAACGCGTTCGTGCCCTATCTCTGCGAGCACTTCGGCAACATCATCGTGGTGGACACGCGCCACACGAAGATGAACGTCTACCAGCAGCTGAAGGATTACGGCATCACGGACATCTTCTTCGTGAACAACATCCAGGCCGCGAACACCTACGCATGGTCGAAGCGGTACATGGAGGCCGTGGGGCAGTACATGCCGTAACGGAAAGAACATCCGAACCGCATACCCTGAATATCAAAGAGGAGGCTTGGCATCATGAAACTCGGCATCATCAACGGCTGGGACGAGGGCTCGTTCCGGTACGTTTCCGCGCTCGGACTCGAGGCGGTCGAATTCTGCTGCAACCACAACTATGACAGCATGGAGGTCGCGGGACACACCGACGAGATCGCGGGCTTCGCGGCGAAGTACGGCGTCTCGGTCGGCTCCATCGGCCGCTGGGGACAGACCCGCATCGATCCGGAAGGCCATGTGATCCCCGCGGCGCTCCGGCACGACAAGAACCTCATCGACGCGGCGTCGTCGCTCGGCTGTCCGGTCTTCAACGCGGGCGTGAACTACACGCCGTCGAAGACCTTCGAGGAGAACGTGAAGATCGCCGTCGGCTATTTCGGCACGCTGATCGACTACGCGGAGGGCAAAAACGTCAAGATCGCGGCGTACAACTGCGACTGGGAGAACTTCGTCGTCAACGACATCGCGTGGGGACCCGTCCTCGGCGCGCTCCCGCAGCTCGGCAGCAAGTACGACACGTCGCACTGCCTCGGCCGCCGGGGGGACTACCTCTCCGAGATGAAGAGGTGGGGCGAGCGGATCTACCACTTCCACATCAAGGGCTCGCTCTACATCGACGGCGAGCACTACGACGATCCGCCGGCGGGGCTGGATCAGGTGAACTGGGGCGCGGTCTTTGAGATGCTCTACACGAAGGGCTACAACGGCATGCTGTCCATTGAGCCGCACTCGGGCCGCTGGATGGGCGTGCGCGGGCAGTGGGGCGTCGAATTCACGATCCGGTACATCCGCCCGTTCCTCATGCCGGAGAACTACACGTACGACGGCACGCCGTATATGCCGTGAGAAAGAGATTCCTCCTCTGCGCGCTGACTGCCGTACTGCTCCTGACCTCCTGCCGTTCCGATGAAACAGTTCCTGCCGCTGAAACACAGCAGTCTGAGACGGATGCGGCGACGGAAACGGAAGAAAGGAAAGCGGATGAAACGGAGGTTTGGACGGGAGCAGAGGCCGATCCCGCAGAGGTCCGCGCCTTGATCGAAGAGACGTTTGCAGAGATGTTTCCGGACGGCTGCGACGTTCTTTCCGAGCGGGAAAAGGCGCGGGTGATCTACGACTGGATCACGCATAATGTCTATTACTTAGGTGACCCCGACAGCAGAGATTTCATGTTTCACGATCGGTTTGTCGAAGCGGTGGAAGAAGCGCTGTCCAAGCGACACGGGAACTGTTATACTTATTATGCCGTGTCAGCCGCGCTGCTCTCCCGCGCCGGATTTGAAGTGAAGAAGGCATGGTCCGTCCTGTATGATCCGGTACTTCCACAGGGGCAATATCACTATTGGAATCTGGTCCTTATGAACGGCGAATGGCTGCACTTTGATACGACGCCGAACTTCGACGGGACGATTTTGAATAACTTTCTGCTGACTGAGGAAGAGATAACAGCGAAGCACTTGATGGATTGGACTTACACCGTCGAAGAGCTGGATTTGTCCATTTTGTTTGATGGGGAGATGTCATGAACCATATCAGGACTTTCAAGAACATTTCCCGGAACAAAGGGCTTATTGAGATTGTTTTCGTACTGCTCTTCACGCTTCTCCTCCTCGCAAGCTGTCATGCGGAAGAGACTGCGGCCGATACCGTCCATCCTCAGATCATCGGAGCGCATGACATCCACTATACGCGCGGCAGGCCGCTGCCCGATCTCCTGAAGGACGTGTCTGCGACGGACGACGTGGACGGGGAAATCCCGGTCGAGGTCGACGATTCCGCGGTGGATTTCGACGAGCTCGGCGAGTATTCCATCGTCTATAAAGCGCGGGACCGTGCCGGGAATTACGCGCAGAAGACCGTAAAAGTATATGTCGACGGCTATCGCGGCGATCAGGTGACCACCGAAGCCGTTGAAGCGATCGCCGACGAGGTACTCGCCGAGATCCTGACGGATGGGATGACGAACCGGGAGAAAGCGGAGGCGATCCATGACTGGATCGCCGTTCACATGACGTATCTTCCCACACCCGAAGTAGTGGATTCCATCGGAAAACTGCCGCAAGCCGCGTATATCGGCTTTACGGAAGGAAACGGGAACTGCTATACGCTCTACGCGATGGGAGAGATCCTGCTGACGCGCGCGGGGATCCCGAATATACCGATCAGCAACAAAGACCCGGAGCACTATTGGAGCCTTGTGAAGGTTGATGGAGAGTGGCTGCATTTCAATGTTTACGCCGGTCAGCCGGACAGAGGCGCATGTTGTGAACCGGACGAAAGTATGCTTGGGTTTTTCGGCGGGAAAATGGCATGGACATACGATCCGGCGGACATGGAAGAATGGGAGGGAATCGATTGAACATCCTCGGTCACCTGGAAACCGTCACCCGGCACCGCACGCTCGTGATGAAGCACTGCTTCCTCGCGGGGATCCCGTTCCGAGGTCTCGTGCACGACCTCTCGAAATTCTCCCCGACGGAGTTTATCCCCGGCGCGCGGTACTACGAGGAGGGCAAACGCTCCCCGAACGAGCGTGAGCGGGAGGTGACCGGATATTCCGCGGCGTGGATGCACCACAAGGGCCGCAATCCGCACCACTGGGAATACTGGTTCGACGTCAGCCCCGTCACGCACCGCTACGAGCCCGTCCGGATGCCGATCGACTATCTCAAGGAATCCTTCTGCGACCGCGTCGCCGCCTCGAAGATCTACCGTGGCGCGGACTACACGGACGCCTCCGCGCTGGAGTACTTCTGCTCGAAGAAGCAGATGGAATCCCTGATGCACCCCTGCACCGCCTGCATCCTCGGGCGATGGCTCGAAATGCTCGCCCGCGACGGGGAGGAGAAGACCTTCGCCCGGATCCGCCGGACGCGCGAGATCGTCTGCCATCCGGAGACGTGCGAAAAGGTGCGCGAACGGTTCGGAAAATGATAAAAAAGGGGGCTGTCGCATTACCTCCTGAAACGGAGAAGTGCAGCATCCCCTTTGTTGTTACGGATAAGGGCCGAGCGACGGTGTTGAAGAGCATGGCTTCGCACCGACTGTCATGTGTCATTGCGAGGAGCAGGTCCCGAGACCTGCGACGTGGCAATCCGCATCCCCTGTACGAGGGAAAAGCCATGGAGTATGGCTTTCCGTTTCATACATAACAGAGTACGGATTCCCACGTCAGGGCCTTAAGGCCCTTCCTCGGAATGACACCATCAAGTGCAGCTTCACGTCCCAATGCTTTTGCGACAACCCCTTCGTTTTTTTCAGTTCTTTCCGGGGCTTCATGCAACAGCCCATTCTTTTTAGAAGGAAGACCGACCTTGCGGGCCGATCTTCCTCTCTCTTTATTCTAAACTTTATTCAAAATACTTCTTCGCCGATTCGAACAGCTTCATGTCGTAGCTGCCCGGGACGTTGACGTACAGGCCGGGGTTGTACCGCTCGGTGTGTCCCATCTTGCCGAGCACGCGGCCGTCCGGGGAGGTGATCCCCTCGATCGCGAGGACCGATCCGTTCGGGTTGAGGGCGATGTCCATCGTCGCCCGCCCGTCGAGATCAACGTACTGCGTCGCGATCTGACCGTTCGCCCGGAGCGTTTCGAGCATCTCCGGGGAGGCGATGAAGCGCCCTTCGCCGTGCGAGATCGGCACGTTGTACACGTCTCCGATCTCCGTGCCCGCGAGCCACGGGGATTTGTTCGACGCGATCCGCGTGGAGACGATCCGCGACTGGTGACGGCCGATCTTGTTGAAGGTCAGCGTCGGGCAGGTCTCGTCCGTGTCGACGATCTCGCCGAAGGGAACGAGCCCGAGCTTGACGATCGCCTGGAAGCCGTTGCACACGCCGCACATCAGGCCCATGCGGGTCTTCAGGAGCTCGTTCGTGCCCTCCCTGACCGCACCGGCGCGGAAGAAGGCCGTGATGAACTTGCCGCTGCCGTCCGGTTCGTCGCCGCCCGAGAAGCCGCCGGGGATGAAGATCGCCTGCGCCTGTCCGAGCGCGCGCGCGAACGCCTCGACCGATTCGGCCACCGCGGACGCCGTGAGGTTGCACAGCACCATGATCTGCGCGTCGAAGCCCGCGCGTTCGAGGGCTTTCGCCGTGTCGTATTCGCAGTTGGTGCCGGGGAAGACCGGGATGAGGATCCGCGGCTTCGCGAAGTGCTCCGTCGTGCGGACGCGGGTGTAGGACTTCGCCGAGACCGTCTCCACGGGCTCCTCGTTGTCCTGGCCCGCCGCGTTCACCGGATACACGCCCTCGAGGACATGCGCCCAGGCGTCCTCCAGCGCGGAAAGGGAGAGCACCGTCTTTCCCTTGATGAACGAATAGATGTCGACGGTCTCTCCGATCATCTCGCCGACCGCACGGCCCGCGCATTCGAGGATGAACGCGCCGTAGCGGTAGCCGAAGAGGGTCTCGCCGTCGAGGCTGTCCGCCGCCGCGAAGCCGATCCGGTTGCCGAGCGCCATCTTGAAGATGCCCTCCGCGACGCCGCCGAAGCCGGGGGTCCATGCGGAGACGATGTTCCCGGAGACGATCCCGTCGTGGACCCGCCGGAAGTTCCGGAGAAGGGAATCTGCCGTCGGGAGGCCGTTCTTGTCGTAGTCGGGGCAGAGGAGCGTGACGCGGTGCCCGGAGGCCTTGAATTCCGGGGAGATCACGTTTTTCGCGGGATCGGTCGTCACGGCGAAGGAGACGAGCGTCGGCGGGACGTCGAGGTGCTCGAACGAGCCGGACATCGAGTCCTTGCCGCCGATCGACGCGATGTCGAGGTCCATCTGGGCTTCGAACGCGCCGAGGAGTGCCGCCGTCGGCTTGCCCCACCGGGCGGGATCGCGCAGCGGCTTCTCGAAATACTCCTGGAACGTCAGGTACACGTCCTCGAACGACGCGCCGGACGCGACGAGCTTCGAGACCGATTCGACGACTGCGAGATACGAGGCGTGATACGGGCTCGCCTCGGCGATCATCGGGTTGTAGCCCCACGCCATGAGGGAAGCCGTCGACGCGTCGCGGTCCTCGACCGAGATCCGGTGGGCCATCGCCTGCGCCGGGGTGAGCTGCCGCCTGCCGCCGAAGGGCATGAGCAGCGTGCCCGCGCCGATGGTGGAGTCGAACCGCTCCGAGAGGCCGCGCTGGGACGCGACGTTGAGATCCGTCACGAGGGCAGCCATCCCTTCCGCAAAATCCGCGGGGATCTCCTTCGCCCAGCGTCCGGGCTTCGCGGGAGCGACGTCGATGTGCTTCTCCGCGCCG
Organism: Clostridia bacterium; assembly: GCA_017540285.1. Taxonomy (GTDB): domain Bacteria; phylum Bacillota; class Clostridia; order Oscillospirales; family CAG-272; genus UMGS1696. The sequence continues at coordinate 6,909 of JAFYBI010000038.1, forward strand.
TTGGAATTGAGGAATTCCCGGGAGAGGTCGACGATGGTTTTGCCGCGCCAGGTCATG
>JAFYBI010000429.1 GCA_017540285.1 Clostridia bacterium
GAAAAACGAATCGTGAGGAGGTGACGGACGGTGGAAAACGTGATCGGACGCAACAAGGCGGAAGAGCATGAGCAGCTTCAGACGAAGCTTGCGAGGATTCTCGGCGATTCCTACGGCGCGCTGGACGGCGAGCTGCTGTCCGTCTACCTCGACCTTGCCGCGGACAAGATACTGAATCGCCGGTATCCCTTCGGGGCACCGGACGACGCGCTGGTCGAGTCCCGCTGGCTTGGGGTTCAGTTGGAGATCGCGGTGTACCTGTTCAACAAGCGCGGCGCGGAGGGCGAAAGCCTGCACTCCGAGAACGGCATTTCCCGTTCCTACGGCGGCGAGACCGACGTCCCCGCGGAAATCCTCATGCGCATCACGCCGAAAGGGGCGGTGATGTAAATGCAGGGGCTTTTCCGAAACCGCCGGCGCATCTGGTACGCGAACGGCGAGGAGACCGTGGAAGTCCTGACCGATACGGGGGAGCACACGGGGCATTACCGCGTCGTCCGCGGACCGGTTAAAGAGATGTGGACGAACGTATCCACGACCTCTGGCCTCACGAACAACAACATTTCAGGCAAGGTTCAGCGGTCGATGTACGGCCAGTACCCGGACTACACGCTGACGATCAACCCGCTCCCGGACACCTGCGACATGCGGGAATCATCCGTTCTATGGATCGACACGAAACCCGTGATCGACGCGGACGGCACGACGGCGACGCCCTACGACCACGTCGTCGTCCGCATCGCGGCGGCGCTCAACTGGCGCGCCGCGCAGGCGCAGAAGGTGGACAGGACGCACGACGTCACCGCTGCGGAGGCGTAACCATGCGGAACGCGATTGCGGCGCTGGAGAAGATGCAGACCCGCCTGAAGACGGGGAGCGCGGCGCTCACGCAGAAGCTCGCGGAAGCGGGGCAGGAAGAAGCGAATTACCGTTTCGCAAACGCCCGGTACGCGGGTACGAACGACGTCGTGGTCTACACGGAAACGGACGGTGCCAACGCATCGGTCGTAGCAGAGGGAAAAACCGTTGCTTTCATCGAATTCGGCGCGGGCGTCACGCGGGGCGGCGGGTATCCGGGCAAGAAACCCGCGGGCGTACTTGAGCCAGGCCAATACGGACAGGGCAAGGGCGCGTTTAAGAATGAGCCCTGGGTATACAACGGCGAGCCGGGTAACGAGGGGTGGCCGGTTACAAGGCGCGGCAAGGTTCGCGCAGGAAAGGCTATGACTCTCGGCAATCCGCCGAACGCGGCCATGTATCACGCATCAGGCGTCATTCGGGAGATCATCACGGAAACCGCGAAGGAGGCGTTCAAATGATCGACATCGAGCAGCGCCTCTTCCACGAGATCGTGACGGAGATCGAGGAGAAGTACGCCTGGGGTTCGTCCGTCCGGTTCCTGAACGACTACATCGCAAGCTCGCAGGTCTTCCCCTGCGTCAGCATCGTGGAGCGCGACAACCGCACGCATACGAGGAGCATGGACAACGGCGGGGAGCGGCTCGCGACGCTGGACTACGAAGTGAACGTATACACGAACTCGATGGAAAACCGGAAGACGGAAGCTCGGAGGATTCTCTCCGCGGTGGACGACGCCTTCCTTCGCCGGGGCTTCCGGCGGCGCATTATCGAGCAGATTCCCAACCCGGAAGACTGGTCCGTGTTCCGTATGCTCGCGAGGTATACGGCGAACGTGGACGAGAATCACGTCATCTACAAGCGACCTTAAAGGAGTGTGGAAAACATGCCTGCAGCAAGGAGCGGTATCTCTACCTACCAGACCTACCTCATGATCGGCACGACGTCGGGCAGCACGACGACCTACCAGACGCTGATCGACATCGTGTCCTTCCCGGACCTCGGCGACGAGCCGGAGACCATCGACACGACCACGCTGACGGACAACATGATGACCTTTATTCCGGGCATCCAGTCCAACGGCAACATGACCTTCGAGGCGAACTACACGCCGGAGAACTACACCGCGGTCAAGGAATACGACGACGGCGAGGCGCATCCTGTCGCGATCTGGTTCGGCGCGGCGGACTACGACGACCCGACCTCTTCCCCCGACGGCCATGACGGCAAGTTCTCCTTCACCGGGTTCATCAAGCCGATCCTCGGCGGTGGCGGGGTCAACGAGAAGGTCACGATGAGCATCGTCGTCACCCCGAACAGCGTCATCGACTTCGACGTCACCTCTTCCGGCGTGACCTACAGCTACACCGAGGTGTCTTCCCCGGCCGCGGGCGCGAACCCGAAGATGTCCGGCTGGTACACGCGCAGCGGTGAGTCCGGTTCCTACGTCTACACCAAGACGACGGACACGACCGTGCAGAACGGCGCGACCTACTACACGCGGACCGCGATTGTTTCGTAAGGTCGCGGCATGACGGCAAGGCAACGCAAATCCCCCGCCCTTCGGGGCGGGGGTACCCCCAAGGAGATTGAGAAAAGGAGTGTGGCCCCTATGGCAAAGAAGATCCGGCTTGAGCATGAAGGCACGACCTACACCCTGGAGTTCACCAGGAACACGATCCGCACGATGGAGAACCAGGGATTTCGCATCGACGAGCTGTCCGTGCGCCCCGTGACGCTGCTTCCGCAGCTGTTCAGCGGCGCGTTCCTCGCTAACCACCGCTGGGTGAAGCAGCAGACGAAGGACGAGATTTTCGAGGCGAC
>JAFYBI010000430.1 GCA_017540285.1 Clostridia bacterium
CGAATGGGAGGGGCGGACCCTCGTCGGCATCGATTACGGGGAAATCAACGGCATGACGTGGGGCGACGACTTCGAAATCAGTCTGAGTGAGCACGCGGTCGTCTATGTCCGGCAGTACGCGCGGCTCTGGCACCGATACCGCACGCGCGAAAACCTCCCCCTCTCCCCCGCCCGCTGGCAGAGGATCGGAGAAGCCGTGATCGCCGTCATGCCCGCGCTCGAAGAGGTCCCGCCCTCCCCGCATGACACGGAGACCCCGTTCGCAACGGACGCCGGGAGCCCTTCCGCATCGTCCGTCGTCGGGTCCGGACTCTGGCTCACGTGGCGCGCCCCGGACGGCTCCGCGGAACGGATCCGGTACTACGTCCCGTCCGACGAGCGGTTTGACGCGCTTCGCAGCCTGCTCGTGAAAGCCGCGCGGTGACGGGAAACGGTATGAGAACACCGAAGGAGGCTGATTTCATGAAACATGTCTTTTTCCGGCTTGCAGTCGTGACGCTCGGCCTGTTGCTCCTCGCCGGGTGCATCCGCATTGTTCCGCTCGCGCCGCGGGAGGAGGCGGAACAGACGGTGCTCGACGCGATCTGCTCCTCCGTGTACGTCGATCCGGACGCCGACGAGGGCGAGGAGATCGCGCAGTTCATCTTCGTCGGAGACACCCTGCTCTGCGAGGTGACCGAGACGCTCGCGGCATACTACGCCGAGGAGATCATCCCGGACGATCCCTCCGCGCTCTTTGCCCCCGCTGCCGACGGGGCACCGATCCCGGTGACGCTCCGGCGGTTCTCCGGCTTCTCGATGTTCGGGGAATACTGGGGCGACGGCGCGCGGCTCCAAATGCAGCTGACGGACGACGGGATCGTGTTCCGCACGGAAAACGGCGCCGAATTCCGGCGCACCCGCTCCGACGGCACCCCGCCGCCCCGGACGACGGACGCCCGGCAGTCGGAGATCGAGGCCCGGCTCGGCGCCCCGAACGTCCCCGATGAGCTCTGCGGCTCGTGGACCTGCCGCGAAGGCGACGTCGAGCGGATCCTCATCCTCCGGGAGGACGACAGCTTCTGGTGTCTCTATCGCGAGCCGGAGTACCCGGTCCGGGTGTACATCGGGGCGTGCCGGATCGACGAGGAGGGCTCCCTGCGCTGTCTGGCGGGCCGTGTCGGATGGGCGGACGTCCCCTTTGAAGGCGCCTGGTCATGGGAGTTGACCGGGGACGGGCTGCTGCTCCTGCGCTCCGACGAGCCCGACGATCCCCTGCTCGCATGCGAGGCGGAAACCGTCTTCCGGCGGGAGGACGTGACGCTCGCCGGCGTCTTCTCCGAGAACGGGGAAGAATGAGGACGGCGCGGGCCGTGAACGCATCAAAAGGGGCTGCCGCATGAACTCCCGAAAAGGAGAGGAGCGGCAGCCCCGAACTTTGTATCAGTCCTCCGAAACCATCTGCATGGCGCCGAAGTCCCCGGTCCACGTGTTCTCGCCGATCACGGCGTTTTTGCAGAATTCCAGCCGGATCATCGCCCGCCCCGGATGCCATTTCTCCGCGCGCGGGCTTTTGTAGATCCGGTTGCCCGCAAACGTCAGCCCGTCGCATGAGAACGCGTACAGCACGGGGACGTCCGGCGAATCGAAGACGTTGTCGTGAATGCGGATGTTCTTGTGGAACGGATGCTCCCGATCCGGCGCGGGGACCACGGGGCAGACGCTGATGACCCCCTCGCAGAACTGGTACATCGAGGAGAGGCACGAATCCGTGAACACGTTGCCCGCAATCTCGACGTCGCGGCATTCGCCGGACTCGAACCACCCGTTCGCGTCCCCGGCCACGAGGATGGCGGAGCCGGAGGACTCGAAGTAGTTGTTCCGGATCCGGACGGGCTTCGGCGTGGAGACGAGGACCCCGCGCGCCCGGCAGCTTCCGAAGCGGTTGTTTTCGCAGACGAACGCCGCCGTGTGCGTCAAATCGTCCAGCGCGAGCGAGGCGGGATCCCGCCGCCGGATCTCCTCGTCGGGCGCTTCGGCGAACGTGAGCAGAAACGTCCCGGCCCCCTCGAGCGCATAGGATTCGGCGGCTGCGTGCGCAATCTGCGTCATGGGCCGGCGGTCGATGAAGACGATGTCGTCCCCCGGCTCGGCCCACCGGCGAAAGCCCTGCGCCTGCCCGTGCATGAAGCGGCAGCGGAGGGTCCGCCCGTCCAGCCACTCGACGCCGGTCACGCAGCAGCTGTGCACGTTGATCGGGTCGTCCATGAGGCCGAGGAAGCTGCACCCGTCGACGGTAACGGTCCCGGAGCAGCAGGTCACGTGCATCCCGTCGTCCCGTCCGCCGGAGACAAAGCGCCCGGCTTCCCGGTTCGGCAGAAAGGACACCGCGCGGAAGGCGACCGTGTCGCAGAACTGGATCAGGCAGCCGAGCCCGCCGCAGCTGTGAATGTCGATGTGTTCGAAGGCGAGATTCCGGCATCCTTCCGCGAAGATCCCCGCGTGCTCGCGCTCGTTGTGCCGCAGGACGACGATGTTGCCGACCGCCGTGTCGGGATGGGAGGCGGCGAAGCGGTAGACATGCCCGCCGAGATCTCCGATCAGTGCGCCGAATCCGAACCGGTCCCCGGTCGTGCGCCGCACCGTGCGGGTCTCGGCGTCGAACTGGATCGTCCAGCCCGTGAAGCGCGACCACTCCCCGCCGCCGATATCGAACAGGAGCGTCCCGTCCTCCACACGGTGCGGAAAGGCCGCGGGATCGACTGCAAGATCGATCGACGACTCCGTGAACGCCCGGACGATCCCCTCCGCCACCATCGGCTTCTCCCAGTCGATCGTGAACCCGGACAGGGTCACGTCCTCGCAGCCGAGCAGGGTGACCGGCTGCATCCGCCCTTCGCAGAGGAGCCGCGCGCCCGATCCCGTCAGCCGGACGTTTTTCATATCCTCGAGCAGGATGCCGAGATGCCGCTCCGGGATCACGTCGGTGTTCGAGAGCGCAAGAGGGCGGTGGAGATGCGCGGCGATCCGGTAGTCCCCAGGGGCGAAGAGGAATTCGCAGTTTTCCCGGTTCTCCGCAAGGACCCGGTTCAGGGCGTCCGTGCAGTCCGTCCCGGGCAGGATCCCGTATTCCGACAGTTGGATGGTTTTCATTTCCTCTCTCCTTCTTTGTCCGTCCGAAAACACCGGACGGCTTTTTCCGCATCCGTCCCCGACGGGCGGCCGTCATTCGCCCGGGATCCCGCCGAGGCCTTCGGCGCCGCCCACATCGAGCATGGCCCGCCGCGCCTGCTCGTGCTGCTTCGCGCGCGGGATGCGGTATTCCCGGCCGTCCTTGATCAGGCGCGCGCCGGTCTGATGGTAGGAAAACGCGACGCCGCTTTCCGCGCACTGCCGCCGGACGTCCGTCACCCACGCGAAATCGCAGGGGCGCGCCTCCGGTCCGGATTCCCCGCCGACGCTGACGCTCCCGACAGACGGGCTGCCGTCCGATCGGATCAGATACCGCCGCAGGTCGACCGGCGAGAGCATGGGCTCGATCATCACGGCGCGGCGCTTCAGCGGGAGGGCGAGATAGATCGGCAGCCGGCGGTCGGCCATCTCCTGGTTCTCGCAGGTGACGGCGACCGTAACGTGGTCCCAGCCGCCGTTCCAGTCTGGCGGAAGGCATTCGGCGATCCTCTCCGGCCGCTTGGTGATCATGAAGAACGAGCAGTCCGCCCGTTCGCGGATCATGTCCCACGCCTCCTCCCGCCATCCGTCCGCGTCCGCGTGAAAGAAGTCCGAGGAAAAGCAGGTATAGATCTGCGAGCCCGCGGGGATCCGGTACCGTCCGCGGTATTCCCCGGCGCCGAGGACGCGGATCGGAAGGTCGAAGGCCCGCGTCTTCGCGAGTGTGGAGGGATCCCGGCCCACGGCTTCGTCCCGGCGGAACATGTAGCAGTGCGCGCACCCCGGCGACACCTTCGTGCAGCCGTGCCAAAGGTTCCACGTCGCCGACACCGGCGGACGCGGATCTGCCGCTCTCTCCTCAAACAGGGGGATCTGTCTCTCCATGCGGCGCCTCCTTGTGCCCGGCTTCCCGCTTCCTTCAAAGTCCCAGCGCCCCGAGGACGTGCCCGGCGAGGATCTTCGCCTGCATCCCGACGGCTTCGGGCGTGAAGTGATAGGTATCGGTCCAGTACCGCTCCCGCGCGAGCGCATCCATCGGCGTGAAGAGATCGATCGTCTCGAGCCCCTCTTCCCCGGCGAGGCGCAGAACGGTCTCGTTGAGCGAGGCGGAGACTGCGGTAAGTGCGGGGTCCTTGAGCGGCGTGCTGAGCACCGGCATGAGCTTCGCCCGGGGCAGCTTCGCCCGGATGAACGCCAGCGCGCCCGCGTACGCCGCGTCCCATTCGGCCCTCTCCGTCGTCAGGCTGTGCAGCCCGTTGTTGAAGGTGACCATGTCGAGCGGTCGGGCGCTCAGCATCAGATCCAGCTCCCGGAAATAGTCCGGGTCGGTCACGCATTTGGAGGAGGCCCAGTACGACACGTTGACCCGGCCGTCGAGCAGCTCCCGCACGCGCCCCTGATAGGCGTTGCAGATCGAATCCCCGATCAGAAGAACGCGGGGCCGTTCCGTTTCCGTCGCGCGATAGGAATAGGTGACGCTCCATTCCGTCGCCTCCCGCACCCTCGACGTGGCGGCGGGAGCGTAGTCCCTCCAGTTTACATGTCCCTGCATATTCTCTCCTCCCGAAATCAGTCTCCGCCGCGTCCGGACGGCGGTCATACCCGGCAAAAGGGGGGCCCCGATGCCGTTTTTTTCATGTCTGTCTCTTTCTCAGAAGATCGCCGGCAGCTCGCTCAGGCTGTGGATTGTGTGATCGGGGGTATCCGCGCCGCCGAGGGGCTCCTGAAGCCCGCCGAAGCCCTGCCGGATCCACACGGTCTTCATGCCGAGGGCTTTCGCCGGGGCGATGTCGTTGTCGAGCCGGTCCCCGATCATCACGGTCTCCTCCGGGCGGCAGTCCGCCGTCCGCAGCGCGATCTCGAAGAGGCGCCGATCCGGCTTCATCACGCCCGCGTCCCACGACGAGACGACATAGGTGAAGTACGGCAGGATGCCGAACGCGCCGAGGCGGTCCCGAAGACCGTCCGACTGGTTCGCGATGACGCCGAGCGCGTATCGGGCGGAAAGCGTCCGCAGCACCCGCGGCGCGTCTTCATAGAGCACCTCCAGCGCATGCCGGTACGGCGCGGCCTCGCGGAATCCGTACTTCGAGACGAGGGTGCGGTACTGCGGCCTCCGGGCGAGCGACGCCAGCTCGATCTCATGCCAGAGATCCTCCGCCGTGAGGCCCAGCCGCTTCGCCTCCCCGCCCGCCGCCTGCTCGCGGCACCGCGTTTCCCAGACGGCGTCCTCGTTCACGAGGGTATATCCCACGTCAAAAAACAGCACCCGTATCATACATCCCCCCGGCATCCCGCTCTGTCCGCTGCGGCCTGCCTCTATATCATACCCCATCGCGGCGTAAAAGTCAAGCGGGCAGGCGAATCCGGCCGGTCCGCGCCTTTCTTTTCCGCGCGCTCTTGCAACGCACCGGGATCTGTGCTATAATCGAAAGGAAACATCAGCCACCACAGGAGGACGGGACCGTGGAGCGGGAGATCAGGGAGCAGCTCAGCGACGAGACCTATCTGCGGGATCAGAACGCATGGTTCGAAAAGCTGCGGGACATTTTCGAGGGGGACGGCACGGGGCCTCTCGTGCTGAACGGCATCGCAAGCTGGCATCAGGATTTCGCGCCGGACGGGATGCCGCTCTACGACGACCCGGCGCGCATGCTCGACGCGGACCTTCGCGCGCTTGCCGGACGCATGAAGGGCACCCTGCGGGAGGATCAGTTCCGGCCCGCCTGCGTGGAACAGGGCTTTTACGGCGTCCATTTCGCGGACCGCATCTTCGGCTCGCAGGTCTTTTTCAAGAGCGGGCAGTGGTATAACCGGTATCTCACCCATCCCGTGGGCGAGCTCGCGGTACCGGATCTCGAAAACGACGAGACCTGGAAGCTGGCGCGCGCCTATGCCGAGGCGTTTTTTGCCGCCGGGACAACGGTACCGCTGTTCGGGCTCCCGACGATCGCGAGTGCGCTCAACATCGCCATCAACCTCTACGGGCAGGAGATCCTCATGGCGATGCTGACCGAACCGGAGGCGGCAAAGCGCGATCTCGGCATCATCAACGAGGTGCTGATCGCGCTCCACCGCTGGTACCTCGGCCGGTTCCCCGCCGAACGCCTCCAGCCCGTGATCTCGTGGGGACGCACGCAGCCGCCGGGATACGGCCAGCTCTGCGGATGCAGCACGCACCTCGTCTCCCCCGCCGTGTATGAAGAGTTCATCATGCCGCTCGACGACGCGCTCCTCGCGGCGTACCCGCACGGGGGCATGATCCATCTTTGCGGCAGCCATCGGCACCTTATCCCGCTGTTCCGGCAGATGCCGCACCTGCGGAGCGTGCAGCTCAACGACCGCGCCTCGGAGGACCTTCTTTTCTACGCAGCGGGGCTGCGGGACGATCAGGTCATCTATCTGATCCCGTGTCCCGGCATGCCGCTCGAGCGCGGACTGCGGATCGCCGAGGGCCGGAAGCTGGTCGTCAACGGGGATTATCACCTCTGAATATCATGGAACGGGACTGTCGGGCAAAACGCAGCCCCTTCTTCTTCACCTTTCCGCGCAAAGCCACTGCAGAACGGTTTTGCGCGATCGGGCTGCTTTGAGGCCGGGTTTCGGATGCGGAACCGCCGTCGCCGCACATCGTCATGGCAGAGAGGACAATGCGCCGAGCATCTTCCCTCCCCTTTTTCCGCATTTTGCCGAAAAAAACGATTGCTTTCACGCAATGTTTATGATATAATGAAAATTAGTTAAGACAGAATGCCAGAATAAGATCAATCGGATCGGAACCCGGATGAGGAAAGGAGACGACCCATGCGAAACCTCGACAAATTCAAAGGCTGCCTCGTGGGAGGAGCCGCCGGAGACGCCCTCGGTTACGCCGTGGAATTCCTGAGTGAAAGCACCATCTCCGCAAGCTACGGACCGGGCGGGATCACGCGCTACGCGAACGGCCGCGGCCTGATCTCCGACGACACGCAGATGTCCATGTTCACCGCCGCCGGCCTGCTCCTCGGCGCGGAGCGGTTCAAGAGCGGCGGCTTCGCGGGCTATCCCTACTACATCGCCCTGTCCTACGGCGACTGGTACGGGACCCAGACCGCGGAATTCCCGCTGAAGCGCTCCTACGTCCCGCTTGCGAAGATGCCGGAGATGTTCTCCCGCCGCGCGCCGGGAAAGACCTCTCTCTCCGCCCTGTCGCACTTTCTCGAGAGCCATGAATACGGCACGATCGAACACCGCATCAACCACAGCAAGGGCTGCGGAGGCGTGATGCGGGCCGCCCCCGTCGGGCTCTTCTTCGCGGGGACCGCCATTCCCGTCTGGGAATCGGACATCATCGCCGCGCAGTCCGCCGCTCTCACGCACGGGCACGGCCTCGGCTGGCTCCCCGCCGCGCTGCTCGCCCACATCGTGCGTCTCCTTGCCGAGGACGCGGGCGAGACGGTCCTCCACGCTGTCGAGGACGCTTCGAAGACCCTGGCCGGGCTCTTCCCGGACATCCGCCACACGAACCAGATGCTCGCGCGGATCAAAAAGGCCGTCGATCTGGCGGCGAATCTCGAAATCGACGACCTCACCGCGATCCACAAGCTCGGCGAGGGCTGGGTCGGCGACGAGGCGCTTGCCGTTGCGGTGTTCTGCGCGCTCCGCCACAGCGACGACATGGAGGCCGCCCTCATCGCCGCGGTCAATCACGGCGGGGACAGCGATTCCACCGGCGCAATCTGCGGCAACATCATGGGCGCCCTCTTCGGATACGACGCGATCCCGGCGCCGTTCAAGACCAATCTCGAGCTGCACGACACGCTCTGCTCCCTCGCCGAACAGCTTTACGGCGCGGACGTCCCGGCAGACAGTTACGCCGTGGAGACGAAAAAGGCCGATGAGATGGAGACCCTTCCGTGCGCCACCTGCCGCTTCCGCACGATCGTCACGCTCCCGGACGGGACGGCGCTCGACTCGGGACGCGGATCGACCTGCGCCGCCTATCCGGACCTGAAGCCGCTCGACGTCATGTCGGACTGCGCGCACTGCCCGAAGTACGACCGCGAACAAGAAACCGCCGCCAGGAACGACTTCCATTCGAGGTGATGATGATGAAAAAGCGCTTTTCCCTGCTTCTCGCCGTCCTTCTGCTCCTCTCCGCCTTTGGATGCAGTAACAATCCCGCGGC
>JAFYBI010000431.1 GCA_017540285.1 Clostridia bacterium
GACCGCGAGGCCGTCTGAGACGTTCTTCACGAGGCGCAGGATCGCGTCCGCGCAGAGAAAGCCCTCGGGGAGGGAGACGCGGCGGTTGGCGGAGTCGTCGAGGGTGCGCTCCAGCCACTGCACGGATGCCGTCAGCGGCGCGTTCATCGCGTCGGTCATCAGATACCGGGCGAGGGAGCAGATCCGCTCGGAACGCATGGGATTGCGCTTGTACGCCATCGCGGAGGACCCGATCTGCGTCGACTCGAACGGCTCTTCGATCTGGCGGTCGTGCTGGAGCAGGCGGATGTCGTTCGCCATGCGGTACGCGCTCTGGGCGAGGGAGGAGAGGACGTTCAGGATCCGAGAATCGCGCTTGCGGGGATAGGTCTGGCCGGAGATCGCGAAGAGCTTCTCGAAGCCGAATTCTTCGGCGATCATGCGGTTCATCTCGTCGATCTTCGCGGTGTCGCCGTCGAAGAGCTCGAGGAAGGAGGCCTCCGTCCCGGTCGTACCGCGGCATCCGAGGAGCTTCATCCCGGAGAGCACCCAGTCGAGCTCCCCGAGGTCGGACATGAAGTCCTGGATCCAGAGGGACGCGCGCTTGCCGACCGTCACGAGCTGGGCGGGCTGATAGTGCGTGTATCCGAGCGTCGGGAGGGCGCGGTATGTCATCGCGAAGTCCGCGAGGGTCTTCACCGCCGCGAGCAGTTCCCCGCGCAGATAACGGAGCCCGTCGCGGAAGAGGATGATGTCCGCGTTGTCGGTGACGTAACAGCTCGTCGCGCCGAGGTGGATGATTCCGGCGGCGGAAGGCGCGGCAAGACCGTAGGCGTACACGTGCGCCATGACGTCGTGTCGGACTTCGCGTTCCCGCGCTTCGGCGGCTTCATAGTCGATGCGGTCGACGTTGTCTTCGAGCTCCTTCACCTGTTCCGCGGTGACGGGCAGGCCGAGCTTCGATTCCGCGCGGGCGAGTGCCACCCAGAGACGCCGCCAGGTCCGGATGCGCATGTCGGGGGAGAACAGATGAAGCATGTACTCGGAGGCGTAACGGGCGGAGAAGGGGGATTCATAGCGGTCTTTCATGGCGTTCTCCTGTGTTCAGAGCGGATGACCGTTTTCCGGCCGCGCTGCCGGAGCGGCAGTCTCCGCGGAATGGCGTTTTCGTATATTATACGCATATTATGTGAATATTTCAACGTCCGGAAGCGCTCCTTTGCGCTTTTTTTCGCGTATGGAGGGGAAAAAACGGGAGTTTGCGGTGAAAAATTCTGTTTTTTCCTTCGGATCCTCTTGACAGATAACCGGTCTTGATGTATAATCATTCCTGTCATATGAAGCAGACAGGAAATATCCCGTTTCCAAGGGATGACCGAAGGAGTGAAACTCTCAGGTGCCGCGCGCGGCGAGGACTGTCTGCGGATGACGCTCTGGAGAATCCCGGCGCTGCCGGGTGCCGAAGGTGCAAGGCCGGTCTCCCGGCTAATCTCTCAGGCAAAAGGACAGAGTTCAGGTCGTTTTTACCGTTTCGGGGGAGCGCGCCTGTCCGTTTGCTTTGGAGCTTGCTTCGGCGGGCTCTTTGTTTTTTCCTTTCCTCTTTCATCTTCATTCAAGGGACGGTGCGAATTCTTTATGCAGAACTTCCTCGACGGACTTGCCTCCGTCAACGGCAAAATCAACGGCGTGGTGTGGGGCGTTCCCGCGCTCATCCTCCTGATCGGCACGGGCATCCTCATGACCGTCATCACCCGCTTCTTCCAGTTCACGCGCTTCGGGCACATGTGGAAGACCACGATCGGCGGCCTCTTCAAGCACAAGGCGATCACCAAGAGCGAGGACCGGCACTCGATCTCGCAGTTCCAGGCGCTCTGCACGGCCCTCTCCGCCACCATCGGCACGGGCAACATCGCGGGCGTCGCGTACGCCATCACGATGGGCGGTCCCGGCGCGGTCGTCTGGATGTGGATCGCCGCGATCGTCGGCATGATGACGAACTTCTCCGAAAACGTCCTCGGCATCTATTTCCGCCGCCGCAACGAACGGGGCGAATGGTCCGGCGGCGCGATGTACTATCTGCGTGACGGCGTCGGCCGCATGAAATACGGGAAGCACATCGGCAAGATCCTCGCGGTCCTCTTCTCGATCTTCGCCGTCGTCGCCTCCTTCGGCATCGGCAACATGGGACAGGTCGTCTCCATTTCCGAGAGCATTGCCGCCGTGGCGAACGCGGGCGACTCCAAAATCCTCCCGCTCATCGTCGGCGGCGTCGTGATGATCCTCGCGATCCTCGTCATCATCGGCGGCCTTCGCCGGATCGCGGAGACCAACGACCGCATCGTCCCCTTCATGGCGGTCTTCTACATCATCGGCGCGCTCGTCATCATCTTCCTGAACCTCCCCCGGGTCGGCCCGGCCTTCGCCGCGATCTTCAAAGGCGCGTTCAACTTCAAATCCGCGGCGGGCGGCGTCGGCGGCGCGGTCATCGCGCAGGCCATGCAGTGGGGCTTCAAGCGGGGCGTGTTCTCCAATGAAGCGGGACTCGGCTCCTCCGTCATGGTCCA
>JAFYBI010000432.1 GCA_017540285.1 Clostridia bacterium
GCGGTGGTCGCGCCGGACGATCCGCTCGTGCTCGGCTGCGTCGACGCGCTCGAGGAGCTGGGCATCCCCTGCTTCGGACCCCGCGCGAACACCGCGATCATCGAGGGGTCGAAGGTCTTCTCAAAGAACCTCATGAAGAAATACGGCATCCCGACGGCGAAGTACGAGGTCTTCGATTCGGCGGCCGAGGCACGCGCCTATTGCCGCACCGTCACCCCGCCCATCGTCGTGAAGGCCGACGGTCTCGCGCTCGGCAAGGGCGTGCTCATCTGCCGGACGGCGGAGGAGGCGGACCGGGCGCTTTCGGAGATCATGGAGGACCGCGTCTTCGGCGACAGCGGACGGCGCGTGGTGATCGAGGAATTCCTCGAGGGCCCCGAGGTCTCCGTGCTCTCCTTCACCGACGGCAATACCGTCGTCCCGATGGTCTCCTCCATGGACCACAAGAGATCGGGCGACGGCGACACCGGCCTGAACACGGGCGGCATGGGCACCGTCGCGCCGAATCCGTATTACACCCCGGCCGTCGCCGAACGGTGCATGCGGGAGATCTTCCTCCCGACGATCCGCGCGATGAACGCCGAGGGCCGCACGTTCAGGGGCTGCCTCTACTTCGGGCTGATGATCACGAAGGACGGGCCGAAGGTCATCGAATACAACTGCCGCTTCGGCGATCCGGAGACCCAGGTCGTCCTGCCGCTCCTCGACACCGATCTCTTCACGGTCATGAAGGCGACGGCGGCGGGAAAGCTCGCGGACACGGACATCCGCTGGAAGGACGCCTCGGCCTGCTGCGTGATCCTCGCCTCCGCGGGGTATCCGAAGAAATACGCGACGGGCTTCCCGCTCACGCTTCCCGCTCATCCGAAGCACGGCGCCGAGATCTTCGTCGCGGGCGCGAAATGGGCGGAGGGCACCCTCGTCACGGGCGGCGGGCGCGTTCTCGGCGTGACGGCGGTCGCCCCGACGCTCGCCGAAGCCGTGAAGAACGCCTACGAGGCGGCAGAGGACGTGCACTTTGAGAACAGGACCATGCGGCATGACATAGGAGCGCGCGCACTCGCGTGCAAAGGAGAATAAATGGTTTACAGATGTTACGTGGAAAAGCGCCCGGGACTGCGGGTCGAGGCGGACGCGCTCTATGGGGAGCTCCGTTCCTTCCTCGGCGTCGGCGGCAGCCTCCATGGCGTGCGGATTTTCAACCGCTACGACGTGGAAGGGCTCGACCGGGAGCTGTTCGAATACGCCAAGCGCACCGTCTTTTCCGAGCCCCAGACCGACACCGTGACGGAGACGCTTCCCTCGCCCGGCGACGCGGCTGTTTTCGCGGTCGAATACCTCCCCGGACAGTACGACCAGCGGGCGGATTCCGCGGCGCAGTGCATCCAGATCCTCTCGCAGGGCACGCGTCCGACGGTGGCGTCTGCGAAGGTCTACGTCCTCCTCGGTTACCCGACCACGGAAGAGATCGCGAAGATCAAGGCCTACGTCATCAACCCCGTGGAGGCGCGCGAAGCGTCTCTTGCGGAACGGGAGACCCTCGTCCAGCAGTACGACGTGCCCGCGGACGTGGCCATCCTCGACGGGTTCCGCGCGATGGACGACGACGGCCTCGACGCCTTCATCGCGAAATGGGGCCTCGCCATGGACCGGGACGACCTCGCCTTCACCCGGGCGTATTTCCGGGGCGAGGACCGCGATCCCACCCTCACCGAGATCCGCCTGATCGACACCTACTGGTCCGATCACTGCCGCCACACCACCTTCCTCACGACGATCGACCACGCGTCCTTCGACGATCCGCTCCTCGAGAAGGCGTTCAGGCGCTATCTCGCGACGCGGGAGCGCATCGGACGGTCGAAGAAGCCCGTCAACCTCATGGATCTGGCGACGGTGGCCTGCCGCGCGCTGAAAGCCGACGGACGCCTCCCGAAGCTCGACGAATCCGAGGAGATCAACGCCTGCAC
>JAFYBI010000433.1 GCA_017540285.1 Clostridia bacterium
ACCGCTTCGACCCGGACGATCTTCGAAATAACCTCGCCGTCTATGACGCCGCGATCGCCGACTATCTCCGGGAATACCGGGAGATCGGCATGGCGCCGCAGCGGTACGAAAACGCAGACGCATTCGCCCGCGCGTATCTCGCTGACACGAAGCGGTAAACGACAACCATTTTGATCCGTGATCGATCGGAGAAGGAGAAACCATGAAGAAAAGACGAATTGCCCTCTTCTGCACCGCGGTGTTCCTGCTGACGCTTTTCGCGGGATGCGGAAAAAAGCTCACGACCGGAAAGATCGGCGTTTCCGAATACGAGGAATTCGGCACCGTTTACATCGAGCCGTCCATCGAGGAATTCAACAACCTCGGCTTCGTGTTCGGCGACAGCGTCGACGTGAAGTTTGACAACGGCATGACGATCGAGGATATCCCGTACTACTCCGGGTATTACTGCCCGGTCGGGGAGACGCTCCTCTGCGGGTATCCGGGATATCCGCACCCGGTCATCGCGTGCAACTACGGCGGCTCCACGTGGGAGCAGTACGGCCTGAACGAGAACTCGAAGGTCACGATCACGCTGAAGGAACACGGCAAATACCTCGAGATCCAGGAGCTGTACGCGCTGATCTATTCGGACCTGCGCGAGGACTTCGATTCCGACGTCGTCTTCGCCAACTTCCGCGAGATCGCCGGCGGAAACCTGAAAAAAGGCGCGTTCTACCGCTCGGCTTCCCCCTGCGACAATCAGCACAACCGCGCTTCCTGTGCCAACGCGCTCGCAGAGGAGACCGGGATCCGGTACGTTCTGAACCTCTCGGAGAACGAGGAGAAATACCAGGCGCTCACCGAGGCGGAAGACTTCACCTCGTCCTATTATGATTCCCTCAAGCAGAACGGAAAGGTCGTCCTGATGTCGCTCAACGCGAACTACCGTGCCGACGCGTTCGCGAAGGTCGTGGCGGATGCCTTTCTTTCCATGACGCGGAACGAGGGGCCGTGCCTCATCCACTGCCTCGAGGGTAAGGACCGCACGGGGTTTGTGTGCGCGCTCCTGCTCGCGCTCGCGGACGCCTCCGCCGACGAGATCCTCGACGACTACATGATCACCTATGACAACTATTATCACGTCACCGCGGAGAGCAATCCGAAGCGGTACGAGGCGATCCGGGGCATCGGCGCGGATTTCCTCTATTGCATCTGCGAGGCTGAGAAGGGCGCCGATCTCGCGGGGCTCGATCTCAAAAAGGGCGCGGAAAACTACCTGCGGCGCGGCGGCCTGAACGACGATCAGATCGCCGAAATCGAAGCGTTCATCCGGCAGTAGGAGGGCTCGGAAGATGGAAAAACGGACAAAAACCGTATGCCTTATCGCGGCGGTCTTCGTGCTGCTCGGACTTGCCGCGTTCATCGCGGGGCTGCATATCCTGTTTCCGAAGGCGCCGCCCGTCAGCCTGCCGGAGGATTTTGAATCGATGACGGTGATCCCGTACGGATCGGAAGACGAAAAGACCGTCTCGAGGGAGGACGCGGAACTCCTTCTCGACGTCCTGCGCCGCTCGAAACCGACGAGGCGGCAGAGCCTCAACGACACACCCGCCGGGGAAGAATACACGACGTGCATCCTCCACACCCCGGAGGAGGAGATTTCGTACGCCAAGTTTTATCTCTATGAAAAGGACGGGAAGATGTACATGGAGATCCCATACGGCGGGATCTATCTCGTGAACGACCCCGAACACCGTCTGCTCGGGCATCAGATCCCGTGGACCGACCCGGAAAAAGGAGCATGACCCATGAGGATTTGCAACAGTATTCTCGAAGCCGTCGGCCATACGCCGCTCATCCGCCTCAACCGCATGCCGAAACCGGGCAGCGCGGAGGTCCTCGTCAAGATGGAGGGCCTCAACGTCGGCGGCTCTATCAAGACCCGCACCGCACTCAACATGATCGAGGCGGCGGAGGCGGAAGGACTGATCGAACCCGGAAGAACCATCATCGTCGAGCCGACCAGCGGCAACCAGGGCATCGGCCTCGCGCTCGTCGGAGCCGTCAAGGGCTACCGGACGATCATCATCATGCCCGATTCCGTCAGCGAGGAGCGGAGAAAGCTCATCCGGCACTACGGCACCGAGGTGAAGCTCATCCACGACGCGGGG
>JAFYBI010000434.1 GCA_017540285.1 Clostridia bacterium
ACATACGGTACCCCCCGAAATGCGATTTTCTTCATTTTACCACACTCCGCGCCTCCCGTCAACCCTCTTTCGCTCCGCGCCGTTCTCATTATTATCGCCTCCCTGTTGACAGAGCCGCCGCTTTGCGGTATAATAGAAGCAGACGAAACCGGTTTTCACGAAATATCCTGACATCCTCCGAAAGGAAAGACTTTCTATGAAAAGATTTTTCTCCCTCTTCCTTGCCCTCCTGCTCCTCGCCCTCGGCGGCTGCGGGACGAAAACGGCCGCCCCCTCCGTCACGGAACAGACGGAACCGCAGGCGGCGGCGCAGACGGAAAACGGGACGCAGACCGAAACGGCTCCCGCGCAGACGACCGCCCCCGCACCGGCGGATACCGAGCCGGCGGAGCCGGAGCTCGGGACGAAGAAAGTCGGGAACACCGTCTACAAGATGACGTTCAACGACGAATTCGACGGCGACGCCCTTGACCCGGACAAATGGTACATACCGGAATCGAAGGGTGACGAGATCTGGGAAGGCGCGAGCCACCTGATCAAGTCAAGCGAAGCTCTCGTTCAGGAGGGCGAGCTCCGGATCCGCTCCCGCCTCAACGAAAAAGGCACGCCGGTCACCGTGGCGATCTGCACCCTCGACAAATTCTCACAGGCGTACGGCTACTTCGAGGCGCGCATGAAGTTCTCCTCCATGACCGGCTGGTGGGGCGCGTTCTGGATGATGTGCGGCGACATGCCGCACGTGGACGGATCCCCCGCGGACGGCATCGAGATCGACGTCATCGAGACCTGCGGCGTCAAGGACAAGAAAGTCAATCACGCCCTTCACTGGGACGGCTACGGACCGGAAGAAGTGAGCAGGTCCTGGGAATCCGACAGCCGGCCGGATCTTTACACCGGCTGGCACACCTACGCCGTGGAGTGGACGAAGGACGCGTACATCTTCTACATCGACGAAAAGGAGACCTGGCGCGTGACGGATATCGAGATCTACCCCCTGCCGGGCGTCCTGATCCTGTCCAATCAGTTCGGCGAGTGGACCGGCCCCCTCGACACCTCAAAGCTGCCCGACTACACGTACGTGGACTGGGTCCGGGTCTATCTGCCGGCGGAAGAATGAGCTCGCGGCCGGGATCGCCCGCGCAAAAAATATCCGCTTTTTCACGCGCTCCTGTTGACAGCACCGGGAGCGCGTGTTATAATACTTTTGCAAGTGATTGTAATCGGTTACAATGGAGAAAAAGATGAAACCGAAAGTGACGATGTACACGATCGCCGACGAGGTCGGGATGTCGATCGCGGCGGTCAGCCGGGCATTCGATCCGGCTTCCTGCCTGAAGCCGGACAAGCGCGCGCTGATCCTTGAGACCGCCGAGCGGCTCGGCTACGTCCCGAACCGCATGGCGGCGCGCCTGTCGTCCGAGCCGATCCGCATCGGCGCGCTGATCTGGGGCTCCCTGCGGGTCTACTACGGACATATCGAAGAAGGGCTGCGGGAGGCGTTCCGTCTGTACAAAGACTACAAGGTCGATCTCGACCTGCGGATCCTCGACCGCTCGGAAGCGTCGGACGAGGACGCCGCGGAGACGCTGGACGGTTTTGCCGCCTCCGGCTGCGCCGGAGTGATCGTCAGCGGCGTGCTCGGTCCCGCCGGGACGAAGGCGCTCGCGCGCCTGTCCGCCGCCGGGATCCCGGCCGGACTGGTCGGGGGCGACATCCCGGGCACAGGCAGGAGGTACGTTTCCATGAACGATACCGCCGTGACCGGCCGCATCGCGGCGGAATTCCTCTCGCTGACCGTGCGGAGCGGGCGTTCCGTCGTCCTGTTCATCGACAGCCGCGCCGCCTCCGGGCAGAACGAGATCGTGGAATCGTTCCTCACCGCCGCGCCGGCGTACGGACTGACGGTCGCGGACGTCATCAGCACGGAGAACCACGAGGACGCCGCCTTCGCGGCGATGAACGGACTGCTCGGCGGGGGACCGCTCCCGGGCGGCTTCTACTGCACGAGCGCGAACTCGGTCCCGCTCTGCCGGGCGATCCGCGATCGCGGACTTGCCGGACGCTTCGCGTTTCTCGCTTCGGACGTCTTCCCGGCGATGGATCCCTTCTTCGACGAAGGGATCGTCACGGCGACGATCTTCCAGGACCCGCAGTATCAGGCGCGCGCAGCGTTCGAGGCGATGTTCGGACTGCTGACGGACGGCGCCGTTCCCTCCGAATTCATCCGCGCCACGCCCCAGCTCGTCCTGCGCAGCAACCGCGAACTGTACCGGTGACCGCCCCGCTGCGCCTGACTCCCGCCTGTAA
>JAFYBI010000435.1 GCA_017540285.1 Clostridia bacterium
CCCCGCAGAGCTTTCTCTGACCTTTTACTCTCCTTTCCAAAGGAGAAAACCTGCACTCCACCTGCAAGCGCAGCCGCGCAGACAACAGAAAAGGCGTACCCTATCAGGTACGCACAATTCAATATTGGTGAACGGGCGTGCGAAGTGCGCCCGTCTCCTGTCTCCGGGCACTGCCCGGCGCAGGCGAGTTCGTCTTTTGCCCGCGGGGGCTCCCCGCCCGCCCGGTCATTGATGCTCCGCGAGCCAAATAGACGCGCGGGACTGGATCTTCTCAGCGCAGCGCGCCGTCGTCCCCACGCCCCCGAGGAGGACCGACATCTCCTCGTCGACGATCGCCTGCACCTCGTCCGGAAGCCCGCTCGCCACGGCCTCCCCCGCAATGCCGTCGAGGAAATCGAGCAGACGCGCGCCGTCCTCATCCGGCAGGTATTCGAGAAGCTTGCCCGGCTGCCTGAGATCGGCGTCCGTCGGCGGATGGTCGTACAGAGCCTTCGACGTCATCCCGCTGCCGCCCGAGAATTTGAAGGTATAGACATAATCCTCCGCAGTGGCGAGGTCCGACGCCAGCTGGCTCTTGAGGATCGGCATCATCATGCGGTGGTGATTCCCGGAGTGGATGGTATCCCCGTCGCTCACCACGGAACGGATCAGCTCCCACGCGGCCTCCGCTTCCTCCGCCCAGTTCATCACGACGAAAACCTTCTCGCAAACCGTCTCCGTCCCGACATGCCCGTCGGAGGTCGGGAACCCGACGAAGCTCCAGTCGCGCGAGCCGAACGTGAACGTCGGGGAGAGGATCGACGAAAACCGCCGGACCGTCATACGGGAGAGCGCGACCTTGCCGCCCCAGTAGTATTCGTACTTTTCGCCGTCCTTGCTCTGCGCGATCTGCTCGAATTCCGAGGACTTCCGGAGCTCCGCCTCGTTCGCCGGGAGCGAGAGAAGGAAGTCGAGCCAGCGCAGGTAGAGCGGATCGTCGAACGAGCAGAGGCCGGCCTCCCGGTCGAAGAAGACGCCGTAGCTGTTCTTCCCGAGCAGGCGGGACGCGGCGTTCTCGCGGGTCAGCCCCTCCATGCGGATTACATCCTCCGGCAGGGACTCAAAGAAGTCGAGCATTTCGGCGAGCGTCCAGCCCCCCTCCGGCAGGACGGACGCCGGCGCGACGAGGGTGTTCACGTAGAATTCGTCCGGGATCGCCCACATGCCGCCCTCCCCGCTCGCGAGCGCGCGCTGCACGCAGCCGAAGACGTTCTCCCGGTTCACGGTGTCGTCCGCGTCGAGGAAGGGCGAAAGGTCGAGATAGGTCCGGTGCTCGTTCATCCAGACGAGGTCCGCGCCGTTCGTCCTGCCGAGCACGATGTCCGGTCGGTAGGTCCCGGTCAGGATGTCCTGCACGAGCTTCGGGCCCGCCTCCTCGTAGCCGTATTCACGGTAATAATCGCGCACGGCGATGCGGACGCCCGGGTGCTCGCGGTTGAAGCGCACGATGAAGGTGGGGATGTAGGACGGGAGATCGATCGTCGTGCAGAATTCGAGCACGGTGACGGCGGCGA
>JAFYBI010000436.1 GCA_017540285.1 Clostridia bacterium
ACGGCGTAGAGCTCCCCGTCCCGCACGCGGCAGTAGGAGTCCTTGAGATTCACCTGCCCCATCCGCACGCTCTTCACTTCCGTGCCGTAGAGCGCGATCCCGGCTTCGTAGGTGTCCTCGACAAAATAATCGTGCCGCGCCTTGCGGTTCACGGCGATGATCTTCTTTCCCGTTTTCTTTTCAGGCATCTTTGTTTCCTTCCTTCGTTTCCGTCTGTCGCTATCATACCATAAAACGGCGGCTTTTGCAAGACCGGCGCGCGCATGAAATCGAAAAGAGCGCGGTTTTCGTGCTGCCGCGCTCTTTTTTCCGGGATTTGCGTTATTCCCCGAGCTTCATGTATCCCCCGCGGATCCATCCGAGCTTTCGCAAGATCTCCGTGAAGAGCACGGAGAGGACGGCGGGCAGGACGACGCAGAGGACGGCAATCCCCGCCCAGACGCGTGCCGACGACCCGGACGCCGAGACGATCCCGATCGGCCCGACGAGACCGCAGGTCCCCATTCCGGCGGACACGCCCGTGCATTCGAGCTTGAAGACGAGCGTCGAGAGCGGGCCGCAGATCGCGGAGGCCAGCGTCGGCGGCAGCCAGATCTGCGGGTGGCGGCAGATATTCCCCATCTGGAGCATCGAGGTGCCGAGGCCCTGCGAGACGAGACCGCCCCAGCGGTTTTCCCGGAACGAGCAGACCGCAAAGCCCACCATCTGACAGCAGCATCCCACGGCGGCGGCGCCTCCGGCAAGTCCCGAGATCGCGATCATCGCGCAGAGAGCGGCGGAGGAGATCGGCAGGGTCAGGACCATTCCGACCACGACGGAGACGACAATGCCCATCAAAAGCGGCTGGTATTCGGTCGCGGTGTTCACGAAATAGCCGAGCCAGTACCTCAGCCACGCGACGCCGGGGGAGACCAGCTTCGCGATGAGGACGCCCGAGAGGATCGTCACGGACGGCGTCACGAGTATGTCAACCTTCGTCTTCTTCGAGACGAGCATGCCGAGCTCCGCCGCGACGATCACCGCGACGAACGCGCCGGCAGGTCCGGCCGTGACGGGAAAATCCCCGATCGTCGTGCCGAGGGAGTACCCCGCGTAGCCGACCGTCGCGCAGGAGAAGACGACCATCGGATGCGCCTTCATCGAGAGCGCGATCGCGACGCCGATCGCCATGCCCGACGAGGCTGCCGCGAAGGTGTTGACGTCGGTGAAAAGCGCGAGGCCGGTGTATTTTCCGATGGTCGAGAAGATCGTCCCGATGAGGAGGGAGGCGAAGAGACCCTGCGCCATCGCCCCCATCGCGTCGATGAAGTATTTTTTCAGGTATTTTTGGACCGTATTGCCCATGAGCCGCCTCCCGGATCCTGATTCTGTCATCATTATACCACGAATCCCGCCGCGCTTCCATAGACGGATTGCAAGGATTTTCCGCCGATTCCCGCGATTTTTTATTCAATCGGACACGGCTGCCCCCTTGCAATCCGGGCGGCGATGTGTTATCATGAAAAAAACGCAAGGAAGGCATGTCATGACGAAAACGAATGCGATGCGCCAGCTCGAATCGGCGGGGATCCCCTTCGGGGTGGGCGAATACGAAGTGGACGAGGACGATCTCTCGGGCGTTCACGCGGCGGACAAGATGGGGCTCGACCCGGATAAGGTCTTCAAAACCCTCGTCTGCCGGGACGACCGCGGGGGATACGAGGTCTTCATCATCCCCGTGGCGTATGAACTGAACCTGAAAAAATGCGCCGCGGCCGCCCGTGTGAAGCGGGTCGAGATGATCCACGTCAAGGAGCTCCTCCCGCTCACCGGGTATATCCGCGGCGGATGCTCTCCCATCGGGATGAAAAAGAAGTTCCCGACCTGGATCGACGAGTGCGCGACGCTGTGCGAACATATCTATGTGAGCGCGGGACAGAGAGGGCTCCAGCTCATCATAGAGCCGGAAGCCCTCTGCCGGTTCGTCGAAGGGGAATTCGCCGACCTGATCTCGTGATCACTTCTTTTCGAGGATCCGGACCGCGGTTTCCCCGTCGTATTCGTCCATGAGGACCGCCACGATCTCGTCCTTCGAGGTGGGGATGTTCTTCCCGACGAAGTCCGGGCGGATCGGCAGCTCGCGGTGTCCGCGGTCGATCAGGACGGCGAGCTGGATCACGGACGGACGCCCCACGGAAAAGACCGCTTCGATGGCGGCCCGCGCCGTGCGTCCCGTATAGATCACGTCGTCTACGAGGATGACGGTCTTTTCCCGCACGTCCGTCGGGATCGACGAAGAGGACGCCGCGGGGAGCTCGATCGTCTCCGTGAGGTCGTCCCGGTAGAGCGTGATGTCGATTTCGCCGACCGGGACCTCGGTCCCCTCGAACCGTTTGATATTCTCCGCGAGGATCCTCGCGATGGGCACGCCGCGCCGTTTGATGCCGAGCAGAACGATGCGCTCCGCGCCTTTATTTTTTTCGATGATCTCATGCGTCATCCGGGCGAGGGACCGACGCACCGCCGCCTCGTCCATGAGTTCCGATTTCACTTTCATTCTGTTTTCTCCTCAGAGCGCAAGCACCGCGCGCTTCCCTGCCGCCTCAGCCGTGACGGTGCAGCGCCCGGCCGTCCGTCTCACCGCCGCAAGCAGGGTCCCCCGATAAGCGCGGCAGACAGGTTCGGTGTAAACGTGTTCGTCGAGCGGATTGGCGGAACCCGTTCCGAGGACTTCCCCGCCCTCGGCTGACACCCGGATCTCGTCGTCCGCCGTCCACGCGGGATTTCCGCCGCGATCACAGAGCTCGATCTCGAGATACGCGATATCGGACGCGCCGCTCCCGCAGGCCTTGTCCGCTGTCATGCGTATCGTTTCCCAGTTTCCGGTCGTGACGAGCCTGTCGCCTCCGACCTCGACGCCTCCGCGATAACACTTCGCCGCGATCTCGCCGGGCGCGTAGACCGCTTCAAACTTCGCCATTCCGCGCTCATCCGGGACCTTTCTGCCGAGGGAGACGCCGTTGACGAGGAGTTCGACCTCGTCGGCCAGCGAGAAGACGAAGACATCTGTCGGCTTGCCCTCCTCGCCCGGGAAGGTCCAGGTGCGCTCCGCGGCATAGAAGCCCCAGCTCGAAATCAGGTATTTCTCTCCGTGATGCGCGGGATCGGCGACCGCCATCGTCACGGCGTCCTTCTCCCACAGCGCGTTCCGGTAATAGCCGGCAGGCCGCTTGTGTCCGCAGATATCAAAGTCGCCGCAGTTCGCGAAGTGCTCCGGGAAACGCGTCAGGCCGTAGCCCGAGCCTTCTTTTCCGTATTCGATGTGGCCGAGGCCCGTCTCGCCGAAGTAATCCCACGCGGTCCAGACGAATTCGCCGATGAAGCGCGGATCGCTGTCCATCCGCTTCTTGCCGAGCGCGGCTTCCAGCGGGAAGGATTCGGTCATCACGATGAGGCGGTCCGGGAATCTCACCTCGTCCCTGTCGAGACGGTCAAAGAGATAGTTATAGCCCGACACGTCGAGCAGATCGGCGATCGGCGCGGTGAGGGACGCCCAGAGATCGAGCTCTTGTGCGCCCTTGTCCCATTCCGCGCGGCATTTCTGCTCGAGCGGCCAGTTGTCCCAGAACGTGCAGAAGGCGTGCGTCACTGGACGGGTCGGATCGAGCGTGCGGATCGTGTCGAGGATCCCTTTGTGGGTCCTGTAACCGTCGGAGGTGCCGTTTTTCTCCGGGATCTCGTTGCCCGTGGACCAGAGAACGACCGACGGGTGGTTCCGGTCGCGCAGGACCATCGCGCGCGTATCCTCCTTCCAGTATCCGTCGTACCAGAGGTGATAGTCGAAGTCCTTTTTCCCGACGCGCCAGGCGTCAAAGATCTCGTCGATCACCATCATGCCGAGCCGGTCGCAGACGTCGAGCAGGACGGCGGACGGCGGGTTGTGCGCGGTGCGGATTGCGTTGAAGCCGTTCTCTTTCAGGATGCGGATCTTCCGCTCCTCCGCCGCTCTCACGGACGCCGCGCCGAGGATGCCGTTGTCATGGTGGACGCAGCCGCCGTACAGCTTGATCGGCTCGCCGTTCAGCAAGAAGCCCCGCTTCGGATCGGTCTCCGTCGTGCGGACGCCGAAGGTCACGCGCTCCGTGTCGCCGGAATCGAGCTCCGCCGCGCATTCGTACAGCGCGGGCTCATCGGGCGACCACGGCGTGATCCCGTCCAGCGTCGTGCGAAAGGTGAAGGTGTTCTCGCCTTGTTCCAGCGGGATCCTGCGCAAAAGCGCCGCACCGGCGAGGGACAGACGGATCGTTCCGACGCGCTTGGCGGCCGCGTCTATCCTGACCTCGATCTCCACCGATGCCGAGTCGTCACGGAGACAGAGCGTCTTCACCGCCAGACCCCACGGCAGGATCCGGTCTCCGGCGGAGGTGAGCATCTCGACATCGCGGTAGATGCCGAGGCCGGTGTACCAGCGGGACGCGACCTGGGCCGTGTTGTCCGCGGTGACGGTAAGCTCGTTCACGCCGTCGACGAGATAGGGCGTCAGATCGCTAAAGAATCCCGTGTAGCCGTACGGATGGAAGGTCACGTGCTGGCGGTTGACGCTCACCTCGCACAGCCCCATCACGCCGTCAAAGCCGAGCAGGACGCGGTCCGCGTCATCCGGCTTCTCGAATCTCTTCGTATAGACGGCGCGGGCAGGCGTGAAGAAGCCGAGATCGGCTCCGGTCTTGTTGTCCGCCGAGCGCGGCGCGCCGACCATGGCGTCGTACGGCAGCGTCACCTCCGTCTTTTTTCCGTATGCGTCGCAGGTCCAGTTTTCATTGAAGGAAATGTGTTTCATCGTTCGTCCTCCGTCCGGTCGACAAGTTTTTCATAAGCGATGCGGCGGTCGCCGTTTTCGAGATGGATGATGCCGCAGGAGGTGAATCCGTTCTTTTCGAGCATCCGGCGCATGACGCGGTTCCCCTCGTGCGTGTCGATCCGCACGGAGCCGCATCCGGCTTTCACTGCCCTGTCCGCGACGAACGCCATCAATTCACGCGACACGCCCGTTCCGCGGAAACGCACGGCGACGGCGACGCGGTGGATGGTCAGATAGCGCCGGAAGTCGTTTCCGGTCAGCCATTCCCCGTCTTCGATGACGTCGTAGGTCGGCTCGCCGTCCTCGATGCACGCGCAGGTCCCGGCGATCTCCCCGTCGATCTCGGCAACCCACGAGACCCCGGCGTCAAGATCGGCGAGCACCGTTTCCCGGTACGGATATCCGTCCTGCCACTGATCGATGCCGAGCTTCGCGATGGTTCCCCTCGCTTCCGCGAAGAGATCGAGGAGCGCCGGGAGATCGCGCGGCTCCGTTCTGCGGAATTTCATAAAATCCCCTGCCTTTCTTTTCGTATTGTATCACATCGGAGAACCTCCCGTCAAGCGTGCGGGCGTTTTTTTGCCGGAATCCTTGCATTTTTGCCGCGTTTCCGGTATAATGGGAGCATCCAACAGACGGGAGGCGCGTCATGACAGGCTGTGTCTTCAACATTCAGAAATTCTCCATCCACGACGGCCCGGGCATCCGCACGACGGTCTTTCTCAAAGGCTGTCCGCTCCGCTGTCTCTGGTGCCACAATCCGGAGGGACTGGAGGGCGGCCCGGAGATCGAGTTCGAGCCGTCGAAGTGCATCGGATGCGGCGCGTGCGTCCCGGCCTGTCCGAACGGCTGCCAGACGCTCGGCGAAGACGGCCGGGGCTTTGACCGCGAAAACTGTGTCCGGTGCGGAACCTGCGCGGACGTCTGCCTGCCGGGGAGCCTCAAGCGCGTCGGACAGGAGATGAGCGTCGACGAAGTCATGAAAAAGGTCCTCTCGGACCGGATCTTCTACGAGACGAGCGGCGGCGGGATGACGCTCTCGGGGGGAGAACCGTTCTTCCAGCCGGATTTTGCTCTCGCGCTTCTCGGACGCGCGAAGGAAGAGGGGCTTCACACCGCCGTCGAGACCTCCGGATTCTGTTCCCGCGACGCGATCCTCAAAGCGCAGCCGCTCACCGATCTCTTTCTCTTTGACTGTAAGGCGACCGGCGAAGAGATGCACAGGCGTCTTACGGGCGTTTCGCAAATGCCGATCCTCTCCAACCTCCGCGCGCTCTCCGATGCCGGAGCGTCCGTCATCCTGCGCTGCCCGATCATCCCCGGCGCGAACGACACGGACGAGCACTTCGCCGCCATAGCCGCGCTGGCACAGCAGACGTCCGGCATCACCGCCGTCGATCTCGAAGCGTATCATCCCCTCGGCACGGGAAAAGCCCCGAAGATCGGAAAAACGCAGGATTTTAAAACCGCTGCGCCGTCGAAGGACCGCATGGAAGAGATCCGCGCCTTCATCCAGTCGAAAACGGAAAAGCCGGTCAGAATTTCCTGACCGGTCATTTTTTCGCTTCTTCAAGGATCTCCGCGATGAATTCCTGCTTCCCCGCGGTATAGGATCTGCGGTCGTCGGCATACTTCCGTGCGAGCTCCCCTTTGAGCCGGTCATACGCCGCCGCCTTGTCCGGGTGCGCGTTCATGAAATCCCGGAACGCAAGATAATTCCGCCAGTCCTCCCCGTCATCCGGGCAGACGTGGATGTGATGCGTGCGGGTGTCGGCGTCGAAATCCCCCATCACGAACAGGAATTCCCCCGGATGATCCTCGCCGCGGAATACGACGCCGTGCGCCTCGAGGATCGGGATCCGCGCCCGTACGGCCTCCATGTCCCGCGCGGCGACGGCGAGATCGAGGATCGGCTTGGCCCGGATCCCGCGGATCGACGTACTGCCGACGTGCCGGATCCCGGAGACCGAATCCCCGAAGAGCGGCGCGAGAAAAGCGATCGTCTCCGCGGCGATCCGTTCCCATTCTTCTTCGTGCGGACAGAGGGTCACTGTCCCCCGCTTCAGACCGAGCATTGTTTTCCTCCCAGATCCGCAAAGGTTGTCGACATCGACGATGACGGAAACGAGATGAAGGAGTACTACTGCGAGGGCAGGGAGATTGAAGAGTGCCTGGCAGTGTTCGGCTGCGGCCGCTTCCATGCCAAG
>JAFYBI010000437.1 GCA_017540285.1 Clostridia bacterium
AATTTTAGTTTACCACTTCACTCCACGTCATCCGTGCGCTGAAAAGCCCCCGGAAGCCATCGGGTGAGGCTTTCGGGGGGTGGATGAAAGTGTGGGGGATTTCGGTTGCGATTTGCCGGATCAGTTGCTCAGCGTGACGACGCGATAGGACTCATAGACGTCCGTTCCGGATTTGAGCTGGATGTAGTAGCTCGCGCCGTTGTAGAGAAGAGCGACGAGATCTTTGTCCGGAAGACCGATCGTGCCGACCGTATCGGCGGTGCAGTTGACGGTCTTGACTTCCTGCATGATCTTGTCCTGCACGATGTAGAGGGTCACGGTGCCGTTTGCCTTCGGGGTGAAGGTGACGGTCTTCAGGTCGCGTCCGAGCGAGACGTCGGTGAAGCCGGTGCCGGACTTGTTCGCGCCGTCGTTCAGGCCGTTGGTATACGCCGCGCCCTTGTTCATGTCGATCACGACGGGATCCATGTACTTGTACTTGTACTCGAGGCAGATGACGACGTAATCGTAGCCGCGGGTATTGATGGTCTTGTAGGCGCCTTCGTCGATGCTGTAGGAATCGTAATGGGCGGCGGCTTTGAACTTTCTCTCGAAGTTTCCTTCGCTCGGGAGATCGCTTTCGCTGTCCGTCAGGTAGTAGCACAGATAGCCGTCGTACTCGGAGCGGACCGTCACGGTGTTGTCCGAGGTGTCGGGATAGGTCTTCAGGCCGGAGCCCGCGGAGTCGCGCATCGAATTCTCGATGTCGAGGACGTAAGGATAGCTGAAGTCATTCCCATGCGCATCGGCCGGGAGGAACGCAAGCACGATGTAGCTGTTGCGCTGGTACGCTTTCGTGTCGATCGTGAAGGAGGTGAGCTTGCCGGCCTTCACGGAATCCTCGGTGTCGCGGTAGGACGAGTTGGTGTCGCGGTATTCGTCGTAGAAGTCCTCGGCGGAAACCGGATCGTCATCGGTGGTGTAGTAGTACCACACTTCGCCGTCCTTCGCGGTCTGGAAGTAGACCTTGTCGCCGGAGACGTACGGGGTCACGGTGAAGCCGTTGTCGGTGGAGTGATCGAGTTCGACGAGCACGGGCGCGTATTCCTTGCCGTTCGAATCGGTGAACATGATCGCCATGTACGGTCTCGCATCCGCGTACTGCGCTCTGTAATTGATGTATTCGTAGGAGATGCCGTTGACGCGGACGTAGCCGTAGTATTTGGTGTCCACGTCCTCATACTGTTCCTTGAATTCCTCGATGGAAGGCGCGGAGGCGGATTTGGTGTAGTAGTACCGGACAACGCCGCTGTCGCTGGTGCGGAACCGGATCTCTTCGGCGGAGCGGACCGCGGGATCGACTTCGAAGCCGGTGGAGATGTTGACCTCGAGGATCACGGGCTGCAGGTAGGTGCCGGAAGAGTTGCGGATCGCGATGACCATGTACGGGTAGGAACCGGTGCGGGAGGTGTCGAACTTGAATTCGTCGCTGTACCCGGCGCGCACGGACATGTTGCTCTTGTAGGTCGCCGCGTTGTACTCGGAACGGAACTTGTCCGCGTTCGGCAGGACCTTATCGGCCGTCAGGTAGTAGTAGAGGTCGCCGGAGACGCTCGCCTTGAAGGAGATGACGCCCGCGGTCTTGACGGCGGGATTGACGGAGAAGCCGTTGTCGCCGACCGGGATCACGATCGGATAGCAGTAGGCGCCGGCGTTCGTGCGGACCATCAGAGCCACATAGCGGTAGTTCTTCAGGTAGTTGGCGTTGAGGTCGATGTGCGCGGTGGAGATGTTGTCCATCTGGACGCTGCCCTTCAGCGCGGCTTCCTTCGTCTCATAGAGGGTGAGGAACGCAGCGGAGGTGAGCGCGTTGCCGTCGTCGGTGTAGAACCAGTAGGTCGTGCCGGAGGTGTTGCCCTTGAAGGAGACGGTGGTGGAATCGGAGAGGTAAGGCGCGGTCGAGAAGCCGTTCGTGGTGTTGACCGTGACCGGGATCACGACAGGCGTGAACTTGCGGGCTTCCTTCTGGAGCTGGACGGCGAGATACTTATAGTTGCTGACCGAGGAGGTGAGGCCGGCCTTTTCGGTGACCCAGCGGCCCTCTTCGGCGGTGAAGTACGTCGCGTAGTTGCTGAGATCATAGTAGGACTCGAACTCGTTGACGGCCGGCACGGTTTCGCTGTTCGTGAAGTACGCGTAGACGCGGCCGGTGACGTTCGTCTTGACGTTGAGGTAGTAGTTGGTGGCGTCGGCGGTCAGGAACGGATTGGCGGCGAAGGCGGCGATGTCGCTGGACTTGCCGGAGTAGGGCGCGTTCGCGAGAGAAGCCATGAGGCCCTGGCCGATGTCATAGCTGCCGGGGAAAATCGCACAGGTCAGACCTGCCGCGCGGACAGTGAGGTTCCCGATCGAGCCGTTGCCGCTGATCTGGAGATTCGGCGTGTTGACCGTGAGATAGTCGACTTCGGTGCCGGAATAGACATAGACATGGGAACCGGCATCCACGACGAGATCGATCACGTGGGTGTTGTTTGCGAGGGAGAGCGTGCCGCCGCCGGTGACGACGATCTGTCCCGCCTGGCAGTTTTCAAGGGTGACATCGGCGCCGCCGCGGATGTACAGGCTGCCGTCGATCTTGCAGTTCTTGAAGGCGACGAGACCGGCGGACGCGCCTTCACTGACGATGTTGCGGCCGCCGAGAGTGGGACCGTCGATGATGATGTCGCTCTTCGTGAAGACATTGTTCGTCGCGGGAGCGCCGGAATCGCGCTTCGTCGCGCTGTAATTGAAGATCGAGCCGGCGGCGCGGTAGAGGATCGTGAGCGCCTCGGCGCGGGTCAGGGTGTTCTGCGGCCGGAACTCATAACCGCCCGCAACCTCGTAACCGTTGATGAGGGAGGCGTAGATGGCCATGAGGACGTAGTCCTTGTACTGTGCGGAGATCGAGGCATAGTCGCGGAAGGTGGAGGCGGGGGCCTTCTCATCCGCGGGGAGGGCGAGATAGCGGACGAGGAGGGAGATCGCCTCTTCGCGCGTGATCTGGCCGTTCGGATTGGCGGAGGAGCCGTAGTTGAGGATGTAGCCCTGCGCGGCGGCTTTCTGGAAATAAGGATAGTACCAGTCGCCGGCGTTCACGTCGGTATAGGCGATCGCGCGGAGCGCCGTCAGACCGAAGGTCTCGTCGAGCATCTTGATGAACTCGGCGCGGGTGACGGCCCCGTCAGGCTTGAAGATGTACGTCCCGTTGGACTGGGCATAGCCGTTCAGCACGCCCTTCGAAACGAGGTAGGGGATCTGCCCGTTCGTCCATGCCCAGTGGCCCGCCACGTCGGTGAAGGTCACGTTCGACGCGGAAACGGAGACCGCCGTGCCGAGAAGCATGGCCAGGATCAGGAGGAGGGACAGGGTTCGCTTGATCAGTTTCATAAAAAACCTCCATGAGTGATTGAAAAAGAGTTTTCTGATGGAAATTCAGCCTTATTATAGCACATCGGCGGAGAAATCACAAGAGGAAAAATGTGCCGTTTTTCCGAAAATCGCACAAAATCGGCGGCTTTCTCCGGATTAGACGCCGCGGACTGGAGAAAAGTTCCCGGTTTTTCCGAAATCATCCGCGATTTTCGGAAGAAAAATGCTCGGAACTGACACGGATCCGGGAAATCCCGCGGAAGCCATGAAGAAAATTAACATTTAACCCTTCGCACTGTCCTTGACAGTGAAATGTAAATATGATATGATATTCTCACATTGAAACTTTTCGGAGAGGGATTCCCGTGAACAAGAAGCAGATCGATATTCTCAACGACTATTTCCTGCATACCGCCCTGCATCTTCTGACCCTGGAGGAACAGTGCCTCCGCAAGGCCTGCTCAAAGGATCTTTCGATCCGCGAACTGCATGTGCTCGAGGCGGTCTCCTCCCTTCGCGGCGCGGGCAGGAACACCATGGCGGAGATCGCGCGTTATCTGCATCTTTCCCCGGCCTCTCTCACGACGGCGGTCAACGTGCTCGTGAAGAAGGAATTCGTCACCCGCTCCTATTCGCCCGTCGACCGCCGGGTCATTTACGTGGAGCTCACGGAGAGCGGGGAAGCGTCAAACCGGAAATACCTCGATTTCGTGCGGGACATGATCCGCACCGTCGGCCGGGACCTCGACGAGGAAAACACCGACGCCATGATCGCTTCGATCCTGAGCCTGACCGAATATCTCGAAAAAAACGCGTAAGCGTAAGGAGTCTTTATGAAGATCATATGTCTGGACCTCGAAGGGGTCCTCGTACCGGAAATGTGGATCGCCTTTGCCGACGCCGCCGGGATCCCCGAGCTGCGGCGCACCACCAGGGACGAGCCCGATTACGACAAGCTGATGAAGGGCCGGATCGCGATCCTGAAGGAGCACGGCCGCGGCCTTGCCGAAATCCAGCGCACCATCGCGTCGGTCGAGCCGATGGAAGGCTCCCGGGAATTTCTCGACGCGCTGCGCGAGGAGACGCAGGTGCTGATCCTCTCCGACACGTTTACCCAGTTTGCGAAGCCGCTCATGCAGAAGCTCGGCTGGCCGACGCTCTTCTGCAACGAGCTCGTCGTCGCGCCGGACGGGGAGATCACGGGTTACCGCCTCCGCTGCGCCCAGACCAAGCTCTCGACCGTGAACGCCCTGCAGTCGGTCGGATTTGAGACGATCGCGGCGGGCGACAGCTTCAACGACATCGGCATGATCCGCGCGGGGAAAACGGGCTTCCTTTTCCGCACGACGGACGCCATCCGCCGGGCAAACCCCGACATCCCGGCCTTCGGCGCCTATGACGACCTGCTCGCCGCCTTCCGTGCAGCGCTGAAGGATTGATCTCATCCAGGAATCATCCCGGCAGTGTCCGGGGGCGCTCCCGTTCTGCAGCCAAGCGATCTGAGATGCGGTTCGTTCCGCGTTCCGGCTGCGGGGATCAACGTGCGAAAAATAATTTCGGAAAATTCAAAAAAACACTTGACACCCCAACCGGTTTGTGCTATAATACCCTCGTTGTTGAACCAAAGACAGCAGGTTACAGTAAAAGCGGTCCCGCCACCCTGCCGAGGAGAGACATGAATACCGAGTGATTCAGTCTTTTTTCGTGCGTGCGCGGAAAAAGACTTTTTTGTACCGCTGACAGCTTATAAGGAGGAAACCCAATGCCCAGCGAGAAAATCTTAGAGCAGAAAAAAGTAATCGTTGAAGGTCTTGCGGACAAGATGAGCCGCGCCGCGTCCGGCGTTCTCGTCAAGTACGAAGGCATCACCGTGGATCAGGACACCAAGATGCGCAAGGCGCTGCGCGAAGCAGGCGTCGAATACGCGGTCATCAAGAACACCCTGATCGGCAAGGCGGCGGACAAGGCCGGCTTCGAAGGCCTCAAGTCCGAGCTCTCCGGCATGAACGCTCTCGCGATCAGCTACGACGATCCGATCGCTCCCGCGAAGATCCTGAAGGAATACGCGGAAAAGATCGAGACCTTCGAGATCCGCGGCGGTATTCTGGACGGCGCGGTCGTCGATGCGGCCACCGTCAACGAACTGGCGGACATCCCCCCGAAGGAAGTCCTCGTTGCGAAGCTCCTCGGCTCCATCCAGAGCCCGCTTTACAAGTTTGCTTACGTTCTCCAGGCCATCATCGACAAGGAAAACGAAGGCAAGGAAGAAGCCCCGGCAGCGGAAGAAGCACCTGCCGAGACCCCCGCTGAATAATTCAGCACCACAAATTCAAAAAACACATCATCACAAATAACGGAGGAATTTAAAATGGCAACCGAAAAGTCTCTTGCGATTCTTGAATCCATCAAGTCCCTTACCATCCTCGAACTCGCTGACCTCGTGAAGGCAGTGGAAGAAGAATTCGGCGTTTCCGCCGCTGCTCCCGTGGCTGTTGCCGGCGCTGCTGCCGCTGCTCCCGCCGTGGAAGAGAAGACCGAATTTGACGTCGTTCTGAAGTCCTTCGGCGCGAAGAAGCTCGACGTTATCAAGGTCATCCGTGAGATCACCGGCCTGGGCCTGAAGGAAGCGAAGGACCTCGTCGAGAGCGCTCCGAAGACCATCAAGGAAGGCGTTTCCA
>JAFYBI010000438.1 GCA_017540285.1 Clostridia bacterium
AACGTCTCTTCCATTCCAGATTACAAGGGGCCATCCCCATGTTGAGTGGCTCTGGATCAAAATGGCTCGCTCGCGCCATGTTGTACGGCACCCCGTGCCCGGTCTTACGACTCCGTCGTGGCAATGGGTGCACAGCGAGCCGTCAGACTTGGCCCGCACACTCTCCCGCTGTACCCCTTGCCTCGGCGAAGCTGAAAGGGCTGACACGTGCAGCCGCGCAGGCATGCTGAACGACCTGTTCTCCGCAGGCTTGCCGAAGGTGAGCCGTCTCCCGTCACCGGCCACCGCCCGGCGATGCGCACTCATTTCGTTTGTTTTTTCCGCAGAAAGGAGGCCCTCCGATGAACCTGTCCAATTCCTGGCACCTTCTGGATAACGGTGAGGTGCTCCGGCTCCTCGAGTCGGATATGTATCAGGGCCTCTCGTCGAAGGAGGCGAAAAAACGCCGCCGCGCTTCCGGCTCCAACAGCGTGTGGCCTGTGAAGCGCACCCCCGCGGGGGAAGTCGTGCTCTCCGCCCTCTTCGATCTCCCGACACTGCTGCTGGCCGTCAGCGCGGGCGCCGCCGCCGTTTTCGACAAGCGCTTCGAGGCCGGTGCGATCGCCGCGGTCCTCGTCGCGGGAGCTCTGCTCCGGACGGCTGCCGCCGTGCGCGCCAACCG
Organism: Clostridia bacterium; assembly: GCA_017540285.1. Lineage (GTDB taxonomy): Bacteria > Bacillota > Clostridia > Oscillospirales > CAG-272 > UMGS1696. The sequence goes on from JAFYBI010000438.1 coordinate 662, forward strand.
CATCCTCGAGGATATGGCCCGCGAGCGCATCCCGCACTCCTCCGTCATCCGCGACGGCCGCATCCACCTCCTCCGCGCTGAGGAGATCGTCCCCGGCGACATCATCTTCCTCGAGGCGGGCGACACCGTTCCCTGCGACGGAAGAGTCATGACCGGCGAGGACGCCGTCGTCAGCGAGCGCGGGATCACCGAAAACAACCTCCCCGTCCACAAATTCAACACGGTCATTGCGACCGACGCGGACAGCGGGGAGATCCCCTGCGAATTCCGCTCGAACATGCTTTTCGCCGGGTCCCTCGTGCTCTCCGGCTCCGTGCGCATCGCTGCGACCGCCTGCGGGGACGATACGCTCGTTTCGATGAAGCAGGGCGGCGTGACCGTCGAGGCGGAACACAGCTTTCCCCTCGTTGAGAGACTGCGCAGATCCGGCCGCACGGTCAGCCTGTGCATGCTTGCCGCCGTGCTCGTGTTCACCGTCCTCTCCCTCTTCGTGGGGGACGGCTTCGCCCTGCCCGACGTCTTCCTCTGCACCATGGCGATGGCCGTCGCCGCGATGAGTGAGTTCATGCCCGCCGTCGCGTCGATCATTCTGGCCTCCGCCGTGCGGGACGCGGCATCCGGAAGGGAACCGGTCGGGTGGCGCGACGCGGTGAAGAGACGTCTCGACGACGCGAAGAACGCCGTGCGCGGGCGGGAAGAGGAGATGCATGCCGCGAGCCGCGCCGTGTTCCGCGATCCTTCCCGCATGGAGGAGGTCGCCTACCCCGACGCCGTCGTCTTCTGCGGCACCGATTTCTTCAAATCCGGCAACGCGGAGCTGCTCGCCTACCGCTTCCGCGGGACGTACACGGGCATCGACGAGCGGGGCGGAGATCCGTCGGAGCTGCTCGCGCTCGCTCTGGCGGCAACCTCGCAGACTGCGTCCCGGAGCGCCTCGCGGGGCGGGGAGAAGACGGGCATGTCCGCGGGCGGCAGACGGTCCCTGTCCCATAAGGCTGCCGGACGCGCCGCGCTGGTCTCGAGTGCGGCGGACGCGTGCGTGCATCGGACGGGGAAGCCCCTCGGCTACGGGTTCGCGCTCGCGGATCACCGCGATTCGACCGACCGGATGGCGATGAACTGCGAGATCTCCCTTGCGGCGGTGGGCGGTGAGCTGTGGGCGGTGGCCTGCGGCGCGCTCGGAGACGTTCTGGCCTGCTGCTCGAGTGTGGAGACCGCATCCGGAACGGTCCCGCTGACGGACGACGAGCGGCGGAAATACTTTGCCGAAGCGGCCGCGCTCGAATTCGGCGGTGCGCGCGTGCTGGCAGTGGCGCGGCGGACTTCGCCCTATCCGCAGCTCAACCGGCTCGCGGTCCTGACGCAGGCGATGAGCTTCACGGGCTTCTTCGCTGTCGCGCTGGAACCTGAGGAAGGCGCGCGGGAGAGCATCGCGTTCCTGAAGGAGAGCCGCATCTGCCCGATCCTCTTCACGGAGACGCCGGAGGAGGATCGGTATTACGGCACCCGGATCGGGCTCTTCGAACGGGACACCCCGGTGGTGCCGTTCGCGGAATGGAACGCGAGCCTGGCGAAGGAAATCCTCGACGACCGCGAAAACGCCCCGCGCGGGCTGATCGTGTCCTTCGAGGACATCGGCGACCAGTACCTCGGCGGCGCGTACGTGCAGGCCATGACGGCGCTCGGCGCGGCGGACGGGGAAGAGGTCACGGCGGCGGTCGGGCGGGATGCCTGGGATGCCGGCGCGCTCGGGAGGGCGGATTTCGGCTTTGCCGTGACCCGTTCGAAGATCCGCGCGGTCCCGGATGCACTGGCCCGCAACGCGGCGGCGGTGATCTGGCCGGGCGACGGATGCGCCGCGGGATACGGCGGTCTCGACGGCGTCCGGGGCGCGGTCCGCACTGCGCAGCGGGTCCTGGCGAACACCGAGACGGCGAAATTCTATCTGACGGCCTCGCAGGCTGCGCGGCTTCTGACCGTCTTTGCGGCGATCCTCGGGTGGATCCCGCTGCTCGGGGCGGTGTTCCTCTTGATCTGGGGCCTGATCTTCGACTTCGCGGCGATGCTCGTTATGGCGTTCGACCGCGACGGCAAGCCGCCCCGTTCCCGTCCCACGGAGGAGAGCGACCGGCGGCGCACGCGGTTCGCGATCGTGTCGGGGCTTCTGTGGGGCCTGCCCCTCGCGGCCCTGCCGATCCTCTTCCGGTATGCGCCGGCGCTTTCGGATCTCTGGTCCCCGGACTGCGCGCGGACGATGCTGTCCTCGGCGGCGATCTTGTCGGGACTTGCGTTCTCGGCGGAGTGCGGCGCGGACGGAAGCCTCTTTCTGAAGCACGAATTCAACCTCGCGCAGGCGATCTTCGCGCTGACCTCCGCGGCGTTTGCCGTGTGGATCCTCTTCACGTCCGCCGGGGCTTCGGTCGTCGGCGGGATGCCCTGCGGTCCGGAAGGTCTCTGCGCGCTCCTGCCGGCGGCGTTCGTACTGCTGGCGGCGGAGATCCGCAAAGCGGTGAAGAAGTGAATTCGGGATAAAGAATCACGGAAAAAAGAATGAAACGGTCGTGCGGCTGCTGAAAGACAGGCAGCTTCACGACCGTTTTTCGGTTTTCGATTCTTAATTCTTGTTTTTTTCCGCTTCCCGCGCCGCCGAGAGCATCAGCTTCAGGCGGTTTTCCTGATTCACCGCCGAGGTGCCCGGGTCGTAGTCGATCGCCACGATGTTCGCCCCCGGGATCGCCTCCTTGATCGGCTTCATCATGCCCTTACCGCAGATGTGGTTCGGCAGGCACCCGAACGGCTGGGTGCAGACGATGTTCATCACGCCGGAATCGCAGAGCTCCAGCATCTCCGCCGTGAGGAGCCAGCCCTCGCCCATCTTCGTGCCGTAGCCGATGAAGTCCTTCGTCAGCTGCATCGTGTGGTCGAACGGCGTCATCGGGCGGAATGTCCCCTCCTCCCGGACCGCCGCGATCAGGTCCCGCTGCTTTGCGAGCAGGAACCGGTACGCGATCCGGCTGAGAAGGTACTTCACCTTCGAGTGCGTCTTCGGGTAGAGCTTGTAATCGATGATCCCGTTGCACACGCAGTAGTTGAAGAAGTCGAGCAGGCCCGGCATCACGACCTCGGCGCCCTCGGACGCGAGGAACTTTTCGAGCCCGTTGTTCCCGAGCGGGGAGAATTTCACGTAGATCTCCCCGACGATCCCGACCCGTACCGCGTCCGGACGCTCTTCGCGCGGGATGGCCGCAAAGTCGCGCACGATCGCCGCGTAGTTCTTTTTGATGTGCCCGTAGCGGATCGTGCGGCGGGCGAGCTCCCCGACGAGGGTCTCGGTCCACCGGGCGCAGAGTGCGTCCGCCGCGCCCTTTTCCGCCTCGTAGGGGCGCACCTGATTCGCCAGCGACATCATCAGATCGCCGTAGAGGACGCCGTACGCCATGCGGTGATAGAGCGGGATCGAATTCCGGAAGCCCGGGTGCTTCTCGATGCCCGCGAGGGAGAGCGGGATCACCGGGACATAGGCCATTCCCGCGTTCTCGAGCGCCTTGCGCATCAGGGAGACGTAGTTCGACGCCCGGCACCCCCCGCCCGTCTGGAAGAGCATCAGGGCGCACCGGTGCGGGTCGTACTTCCCGGAGAAGAGCGCGTCGAGCATCTGCCCGATCACGAGGATCGCGGGGTAGCAGGTGTCGTTGTGGACGTATTTCTGCCCGGTCTCCGCGATGTGCGGTCCCGTGGTCTCGAGCAGGACGGCGTGATAGCCGTCGTTTTCGAGGATGCGCTTCACCAGCTTGAAATGGATGGGAAGCATGTTCGGGATGAGAATCGTGTGGGTCGATTTCATCTCCGCCGTAAATTGCACGTAATTGTGTTTCATGACCGAATGCCTGTTTCCTTGAAATCCGCGCCGGCGGATCTCCGCCTCAGCTTCTCCGCTGTTCTCTCTTTCCTCTGAACTCTCAGAGCACCGCCGCCAGGCTCCTCAGCCGGATCTTGACCGCGCCGAGGTTGGCGATCTCGTCGATCTTGATCTGCGTGTAGTATTTGCCCGCGGCTTCGAGGATGCGCTTGACCTCGTCCGTCGTGATGGCGTCGACGCCGCACCCGAAGGACACGAGCTGCACGAGCTGCACGTCCGGGTTATCCGCCGCGAAGGCCGCCGCCCGGTAGAGACGGGAATGGTAGGTCCACTGATTGAGGACGTGGACGTCCGGGGTCGCGGCGAGGTGGTAGACCGAATCCTCCGAGACGACCGCGAAGCCGAGCGAGACCGCCAGCTTGTCGATCCCGTGGCCGATCTCCGCGTCGGCGTGATAGGGACGTCCGGCGAGGATCATCACGGGACGGCGGTTTTCGCGCGCCCAGCGGACCGCCCGCTCGCCCTCGGCCTTGACCGCGCCGCCGAATTCCTTCAGCATCCGGAAGCCCTCGGAGACGGCGCGGCGGATCTCGGCCCGGCGCATGCCCGGATACCGATCTCGGAATTCGCGCCAGAGGCCGTCCGCCAGCTCCTCCTCGCTGTCGAGGGAGAGATAGGGATAGAGGAAGCGGACCTTCCGGAGGCTGTCCATGTTGCCGCGGAGCAGCTCGCTGTAATACGCGACGACCGGGCAGTTGTAATGGTTGTCGGAGGCGTGCTCGTCGAGGTTCCACGTCATGCGGGGGTAGAAGACGGCGGGGACGCCCTCCTCCACGAGCTTTTCGATGTGGCCGTGCATGATCTTCGCGGGATAGCACGCCGTATCGGACGGGATCGAGAACTGCCCCTTCTCGTAGATCGCCTTTGAGGACATCCCGGAGAGGACCGGGGTGAAGCCGAGCGCGCGGAACACGCCGACCCAGAGCGGGAGAAGCTCGTACATCCCGAGGCAGAGCGGCAGTCCGATCGCGCCGCGCGGCCCGACCTCCGCGGGGACTGTATCCGGCGCGAGGGCGAGGAGATAATCGCGCTTGAACTGGTGCAGGTTCGGCACGTCGCGGTTGACGGCGGCCATGCCCGCGCCTTTTTCGCATTTGTTGCCGGAGATGAAGCGCGCGCCGCCCGAGAAGGTGTTGACCGTCAACAGACAGCGGTTGGTGCAGCCCTGGCAGGTCGCGGTCTTCGAGGTGTGGGTGAAGGAGGCGAGGGCTTCCTTCGAAATGAGCTTCGAGGGCTCGCCGGTCTTCTCAGCCCGTTCCTTTGCCCAGAGCGCCGCGCCGTAGGCTCCCATGAGCCCCGCGATGTCCGGACGGACGACCTCGCGTCCGAT
>JAFYBI010000439.1 GCA_017540285.1 Clostridia bacterium
CTGAGCCATGAAGGCCTCGACCTCGAAAGCCCCGCGAACGAACCCGATTACAACAAGGAAGGCTTCCTCGAACTCGGCGTCTCTCCGGAACAGGCGCCCGACGAACCGACCTACATCACCCTGCACTTTGAAGGGGGCATCCCGACCGCCATGAACGGCGAAGCGGCCGACGGCGTGACCCTCATCGAAAAGCTCAACGCCATCGGCGGCGCGAACGGCATCGGCATCCTCGATATCGTCGAAAACCGTCTCGTCGGGATGAAGAGCCGCGGCGTGTACGAAACGCCCGCCGGCACGATCCTGTACCACGCGCACGACGTTCTCGAAACGATCACTCTCGACAAGGAAACCGCGCACTTCAAGGCCATCGTCGCGCAGAAGCTCGCGGAGCTCGTCTACAACGGGCAGTGGTTCACGCCCCTGCGCGAGTCCATCGCGGCGTTCGTCGATGAGACCCAGAAGACCGTCACGGGCGACGTGAAGCTGAAGCTCTATAAGGGCAACATCATCAACGCGGGCATCACCTCGCCGTACTCCCTCTACAACGAACAGACGGCCTCCTTCGGCGAGGACGACGATTACAACCAGGCGGATTCCGCGGGCTTCATCAATCTTTACGGACTTCCGATCAAGGTCCGCGCGCAGGCAAAGAAAAACTGGTAAAAGGAGCGGGACGGGGAGGACGATTTTCATCTCCTCCCCTCCTTGATTTGACATCATGGCCAAATTATGGGACGCAAGATTCTCCAAAGCGGAGAACGGACGGGTGAATGATTTCAACTCGTCCATTTCCTTTGATTCACGGATGTTCCGCGAAGACATCGCGGGATCGATCGCCCATGCGACGATGCTCGGGCGCTGCGGGATCATCGAGGAGGCGGAAGCGGAGAAGATCGTCGAGGGTCTTGGCGGCATTCTGTGCGATCTCGAATCCGGCGCGCTCGCGATCGATCCGGAGGCGGAGGATATCCACATGTTCGTGGAAGAGGTGCTGACGAAGCGCATCGGCGACACGGGCAAGCGCCTCCACACCGCGCGCAGCCGCAACGATCAGGTCGCGCTCGACATCCGGCTCTATCTGCGGCGTGAGATCGACGAGATCCGCGTGCTGCTGAAAGAGCTGCTCAAAACCCTCGCGGACATCGCGGAGCAGAACGCCGACGCCGTCATGCCCGGCTATACGCATCTCCAGCGCGCGCAGCCCGTGACCTTCGGGCACTACATGCTCGCCTACGCGCAGATGTTTCTCAGAGACACGGAACGCCTCGGACAGATCTACGGCCGCACGAACATTTCCCCGCTCGGATCCGGCGCGCTCGCCTCGACGACCTATCCGATCGACCGCCGACTGGTCGCGGAACTGCTCGCGATGGACGGCGTCACCGAGAATTCGATGGACGGCGTTTCCGACCGTGATTTCCTCGCGGAGCTGATCTTCGCGCTGTCCCTCGTCATGATGCACCTCTCCCGCTTTTCGGAGGAGATTATCCTCTGGTGTTCTTCGGAGTTCGCGTTCATCGAGCTCGACGATGCCTTCTCGACCGGCTCTTCGATCATGCCGCAGAAGAAAAATCCCGACATCGCGGAACTCGTGCGCGGCAAGACGGGACGGGTTTACGGCGATCTGACGGCGATCCTGACCGCGCTCAAGGGCATTCCGCTCGCCTACAACAAGGACATGCAGGAGGACAAGGAAGCGGCGTTCGACGCGATCGACACGGCCAAGCTCTGCATCGAGCTCTTCACCGCAATGATCGGGTCGATGACCGTCAGGACCGCGCGTCTCCGCGAAGCGGCCTCGGGCGGCTTCATCAACGCGACGGACTGCGCGGACTATCTCGTGAAAAAGGGACTTCCCTTCCGCGACGCCTACCGGGTGAGCGGACGCCTCGTCGCGTACTGCATCGAACACAAAACCGATTTCGAATCCC
>JAFYBI010000440.1 GCA_017540285.1 Clostridia bacterium
GCCATGGCTTCGGTGAGGTCGGCGCATTCCTCCTCCGTCATCCCGTTGATGCATACGGCCATGCAGAAAGCGGAGGCCTGGTAATCGGCGATCTCGCCGCGGGTGAAGCCGTCGACGAAGAAGCGGATTTCCTCACGCGAGAGCGCGAGTCCGCGTTTCTTTTTTTCGAGGATTGCGGAAATGCGCATGAATGGGCAGGTCCTTTCTGATCCTAACGGATGTGGATGCGGGGCGCGTCGGCATGACCCCGGGCGGATTCACCGCGCCAGATCGGCGGGCGAGAACGAGTGCGGCAGAAGGTCCCCGAGCGCGATCTCGCGGATCTCTTTTCCGTCGCTGACGATTACGGCGAAGTCGTCGCCGCAGAATTCGCGCATGACCTGGCGGCACACCCCGCAGGGATACGTGAAGGACGTGATCCGTCCCTCCTCGCCGCCGACGACGGCAATGCGCTCGAAATCCCGCGCGCCGTCCCGGATCGCCGAGAAGAAGGCAACCCGTTCCGCGCAGACCGTCGGGCCGAAGGCCGCGTTCTCGATGTTGCAGCCCGTCCAGACCCGGCCGTCCCGGCAGAGCAGCGCGGCTCCGACGTGAAAATGCGAGTACGGCGCGTACGAATGCCGCGTCATCTCCGCCGCAAGGGCGATCAGATCCGCGTTCGTCATTCGTTCCCCTCCCCGTCGGATCCGCCGTCCGGCGCGTCTGCGGTGCCGTCGGCCTTTTCGGCGGGCTCCCCGTCCGGCTCCTCCGGCTCCTCTGTAGGCGCGTCCGGATAAAGCGCGGCCTTGACGTCGGCGAGGGTGATCCGCATCAGCTCCTCGCGGGTGATCGTCTCCATCTCCGCGATCCGGTTCGCCTGTTCGGTGAGGATCTTCTCGAACGTGTTGCGGACGCCGCGGGCGTTGCCGAACTCCCCGGCCTCCTCCGCCGCGGCGGTGAAGTAGTCCGAAACTTCCTTTTCCGCGTCTTCGTCCAGCACGTAATACGCCTTCTTGCAGTTGAGGCGGAAGATGCCGGTCATTTCCTCGGCCGTGTAGTCGGCGAAGTTCACGTATTTGTTGAAGCGCGAGCGCAGGCCGGGGTTCGAGTTCACGAATTCCTCCATGAGCTCGGTGTACCCGGCGACGATCACGACGAGGTCGTCGCGGTGGTCCTCCATGTTTTTGAGCAGCGTGTCGACCGCCTCGAAGCCGAAGTCGTTTTCGGACCGGCTCGTGAGGGCGTACGCCTCGTCGATGAAGAGGACCGAGCCGTACGCGCTTTCGCAGACCTTCGCCGTCTTGATCGCCGTCTGCCCGATGTACCCCGCCACGAGCCCGGAGCGGTCCACTTCGATGAGCTTGCCCTTCGAGAGCAGGCCGAGGGAGTGATAGACGCGGGCCATGAAGCGGGCGATCATCGTCTTGCCGGTGCCGGGGTTGCCGGAGAACACCATGTGCAGGGACATGTCGGCCGTCGGGAGGTCGTGGTCGCGGCGGAGCTTGTACACCGTCGCCATGTTGATGAGGTTCTTGACCTCGCGCTTGACCTCGGTGAGGCCGATGTAGGAATCGAGCTCGGCACGGAGGTCGTCCATCGATTCGACGGGCGGGATGTCCTCGTCGGTGTCCGCGGGCTTTCCGCCGTCGCCGCCGTCCGATGCCTTGGTGAGATCCTCGTCGGTCTTGTTCGCGTCGGAGGCGCCGCCCGAGGCGGGATTCACGGGAGGCGTGCCGGGGATGCGGGGCTGGACCGGGGTCTTCGGGGTCCCGTCCGCTTTCTTTTTGTCCGCATCGCGCCGCGGTCCCCAGATGTCGTCGGAGAGGCGGCGGATGTTGTTCTCCGTCATCTGCCGGATGAGATCCAGCTGCATGGAGATGATTTCGTCCTTCTTGTCGGCCATTTATTTCACCACGCCTTTTTTCAGAATCACGTTCGCGTAGATCGCGCGCTCGCCCGTGACGACGACGCAGTACGCCTTTTTGGCGCGCTCATAGAAGGCGAAGCGCTCGAGGAAGACGGGCTCCTTGTCCGTGTGCTCGGCGACGATCGCGCGGTACTCGTCCCAGATCGGGATGTCGAGGCCGCGGTCGGACTCGGTCTTGTCCATCAGGTAGACGTTGTTGTCATAGGAATCGAGCGGGAAGAGCGGGAGGACGGCGCGGAGCAGATCCGGCACGCCGACGGGATCCGCGCGGAGCACGATGCGTCCGATGGACTCGCCCGGGAAATTGCCGTCGGAGAAGACGATCTCGTCGCCGTGGCCCATTTTGTCCAGAATGCGGAGCAGATCGGGAGAAATGATGGGAGAAATGCCTTTTAACATGGCGATACCTCGCAGTTTGAAATGGTTTGCTTTATTGTAACACATTTTCCGGCAGAAAACAAGGTTTTCCGGGAGGAAAGTGCGCGAATAACCCGGCCGTTCCCCGGGAATCCTTTGAAAAACGAATCCCATCCGGAGGAATCCCCATGACGGAGAAAACCGATACGAAAAAAGCGGCTGAAAAGGCCGCCCTCACGGAGAACGGCGACCGCGTTCTCGAAAACGGCAGCGTCATCACCGCGGCGGGCGGCGACCTCATCCACTGTCTCACCATCATCGGCCAGATCGAAGGCCATTATCTTCTCGGAGACGGCCAGAAAGCCACCAAATACGAGCATATCATCCCGCTCCTCGTCTCCATTGAGGAAAGCGAGGAGATCGACGGCATGCTCATGGTCCTCAACACCATGGGCGGGGACGTGGAGGCCGGGCTCGCCATCGCCGAAATGGTCGCGAGCATGACCAAGCCGACGGTGTCCCTCGTCCTCGGCGGCGGGCATTCCATCGGGGTGCCGCTGGCCGTCTCCGCGCGCCGGTCCTTCATCGTGCCGTCCGCGACCATGACGATCCACCCCGTGCGCATCAGCGGGACGGTCGTCGGCGTGCCGCAGACCTATTATTACTTCGACCGCATGCAGGAGCGGATCATCGACTTCATCTGCCGCCACTCGGACGCGGGGGAGGACAAGATCCGCGAGCTTCTGATGCGCACCGACCAGATCGCGACGGACGTGGGGTCCATCCTCGACGGCGCGGAGGCGGTCTCGATCGGGCTGATCGACGAGGTCGGGGGCCTCCGGGAGGCGCTCGCGGCGCTCCGGGAGGAGATCGCCGAGCGGCGCAGGAAGCCGAAGCCCGGCGGGGAGATGATGCTCGAGCTGCCGGAGTGAAGACAAAGGCCGTACTGCCCAGGCTGGCAGACACACGGCCTTTTTTCATGGAAAGTCATCCGGTTTGAATCCGTATTTCTCATCGTGTGTCTGGATTTCCGCCGCCGTCTGTGGTAAAATAAAACAGAAAAAAACGGAAAATTCCGCAAAACGGCAAACTTTTTGCCTCCGCCGTTCGTTATAGAGGGTGAGAACAGAGAAAGGAGAAGGATCATGTTGATCTTGGCAATGCTCACGGAGCTCGACGCAGAAGAGCAGGATCTGGTTCTCGAAATCTGGGAGCGGTACGGGGAGACGATGTATGCGGTCGCGCTGGACGTGCTCGGAAACCGGGAAGACGCGGAGGACGCGGTCGAGGAAACGGTTTTGCATATCATGTCCCACCTCGATAAGTTCATGGGCCGGGACGGCGATTCGGTGAAAAACCAGATCGTGATATACATCCGGGCCGTCGCGCGGAATGCAGCCATCGACGCGTATCGCAAGAAAAAACGCCGGGGCGGACGCGAGATCCCGATGCCCGAGGACGCGCCTGAACCGGAGGACGACGCACCGATACCGGAGGAAATCGTCCTGACGCGCGAGCTTCAAAAAACGGTTCAGGATGCGCTGAACCTCCTTCCGCGGATAACAAAGGACGCGGTGACGTTATTCTATCTCGAGGATTACAGTTATGAGGAGATCGCGGACACCCTCGCCATCCCGGTGAGTCAGGTGAAGGGGAGGCTGTTCCGCGCACGGAAAAAGCTCAGAGAAATCTTGGGAGGTGTATGATGAAGATGACGGAAACAGAACTTTTAAGAACAGTCGCTGTACGGTACAGAGAAGTGAATCTGATAGAGGCGGGGAAGCAGGCCCCCGTTCCCCCGTCGCTGGATAAACGGATGCGGCAGCTGATCCGGCGGGAGAAGAAGAGAAGCAAATTCCCGATCCGCCCGCTCGCCCTCGTCGCGGCTGCTTTGCTCACGGTCGGCACGATTGTGTTGGGACTGCCCCTGCTCAGGCCGGTGGGTGTGAACGTCCCCGTCACCGAACCCGTCGAGCCGGTTGAGCACGGAAAACTCCCGGCGGAAGACGCGCCGAAAAACGATACCCAATCAGAAAACGAGGAGCCGTTCACGCAGATTGAAGGACCTGCGCCCGGATTTGACGAGGTTTCCGGGCTCTTCGACGGCGTGAACGAGGCGATCACGGATGCGGTCGGCAGCAGGGACACGACGTTTTCCCGGCGGTGGCTGGATTATACGTATAACATCGCCTATCTTGATTCCCTGTATAGGGGAGAACCGTCCATCGTCGATTCCGAGGCCGTCGCCGCGTGGGGAGCGGAATACGCGTCCCGGTCCATCGAGGAGCAGGAGAGGATGCCGACCCTGTATCAGGCTGTGCACGAGCTCGGCATCCCGGAGGAGGATTTCGCTTCTCTGAACCGCTGGCGCGCAGAAAACGGCGGAGAAGATATGATCCTGAAAGACGGGGAAATCCACGCCCTGTACCTGCCCGAGGACGAGGCGCGTGTCGAGCTGAAAAACCCTCTTGCACTCGCATACGGCGGTGTGGTATACGCGTGGAGCGATCTTTTGGCGATGCAAAAAGCAGGGACGCTCGAGGACACGATACCGGCAAGCACGCTCGAGCAGCACATCCGCTGGATCGCGGACTGGTGCAGTTGGACCGGCGTCGTTTCGGAATCCGTCATGCTCCGGTACATCGGCAGACAGGCCGAACCGCTCGACGAGGCCGGGATCGTCCTTCGCCTCGATCAGGTGACCGCCGCTCTGATCGAACA
>JAFYBI010000441.1 GCA_017540285.1 Clostridia bacterium
AGGTGGGGGGCGGCATCCGTACCAAGGAAGCGATCGACCGTTATCTCTCGAGAGGGATCGACCGCGTGATCCTCGGGACGGCGGCGGTGCGCGACGAGCGGCTTCTCTGCGAGGCCGTCGGGAAATACGGCGATCGGATCGCGGTCGGCGCGGACATCCGGGACGGGCGCGTCGCGGTGTCGGGCTGGCTCGAGACCTCCGGGATCACGGCGGAGGCGTTCTTCGCGCGCATGGAGGAGCTCGGCGTGAGCACGGTGATCTGCACGGATATTGCAAAGGACGGCGCGATGGCGGGGACCAATCTCCCCCTCTACGAAGCGCTCGCCGGGCGCTACCGGCTGAACATCACGGCCTCGGGCGGGGTCTCGGACCTCGGCGACGTGGAGCGGCTCGCGGCGATGGGCCTCTACGGCGCGATCATCGGCAAGGCGTACTACACGGGCGCGATCGATCTCGCCGAGGCGGCGCGTCTGGCGGGCGATCAGACCTCCGATTTGGACAAAGGAGCGGCGACATGATTACGAAACGCATCATCCCCTGCCTCGACGTGAAGAACGGACGGGTCGTCAAGGGCGTGAACTTCGCGGGGCTCGGGGACGTGGCCTCCCCGGTGGAGCTGGCGAAGTATTACAGCGCGCACGGGGCGGACGAGCTCGTCTTTTACGACATCACGGCGTCCGCGGAGGGCCGCGCGCTCTTCACGGACATTCTGACCGAGACGGCGCGGCAGGTCTTCATCCCCCTCACGGTCGGCGGCGCGATCAACACGACGGACGACTTCGACCGGGTCCTGAAATGCGGCGCGGACAAGGTCTCGGTCAACTCCGGCACGATCCGGAACCCCTCCCTCGTGAAGGAGGCGGCGCGCCTCTACGGGGATCAGTGCGTGGTCCTCTCGGTCGACGTGAAGCGCGTGGACGGCGTTTTCCGCGTCTTTGCGAAGGGCGGCCGCGAGAATACGGGCATGGAGGCCGTCGCATGGATCCGGCGATGCGTCGCGGACGGGGCGGGCGAGGTCGTGGTCAACTCCATCGACACGGACGGCGTGAAGGCGGGGTTCGATCTCGAAATGCTCGACGCCGTGTGCCGGGCGGTCTCGGTCCCGGTCATCGCGTCGGGGGGCGCCGGGAAGATCGAAGACTTCCTCACGCTCTTTCGGACCCTTCCCGGCGTGGACGCGGGGCTCGCCGCCTCGATCTTCCACTTCGGCGAGGTGGACATCCCCGATCTGAAGAGAGCCATGGCGGACGCCGGGATCCCGGCAAGAATCTGAATGGGAGGACCGTTGGCAGCATGATCGATACCGAAACCCTGAAATTTGACGAGCGGGGGCTGATCCCCGCGGTGGTGCAGGACGCGCGGGACGGCCGGGTGCTGACCCTCGCGTACATGAACCGGGAGAGCCTCGCGCTTTCCATGGAAAAGGGCCTGACGTGCTTCTGGAGCCGGTCGCGGGAGAAGCTCTGGCTCAAGGGAGAGACGAGCGGGAATTACCAGCACATCGTCTCGATCACGGCGGACTGCGACCGGGACGCGCTGGTGGTGAAGGTGATCCCCGACGGACCGGCCTGCCACCTCGGCACGGACTCCTGCTTCGAATACCCCGTCTGGGAGAGCGGGGAGCTTCACGACTTCGACCTCGGGATGCTCATGAAGCTGATCGAAGGGCGCAAAACGAACCCGCAGGAAGGCTCCTACACGACCTATCTCTTCGACAAGGGGCTCGACAAGATCCTCAAGAAGGTCGGCGAGGAGTGCACGGAGGTCATCATCGCGGGCAAGGCGGAGGACCGGGCGGAGACGGTCTACGAGATCGCCGATCTCGTCTATCACGTGATGGTGCTGATGATCGAGGCGGGCATCTCCCTCGAGGACATCCGCGCGGAGCTGGCGTCGCGCCACGTGATCGACAAGAAGGTCAAGCAGGAAAAGATGGTCTGACGGCACAGGGCACGGGCATCCCCCGCGCCTTTTTGCTTGCCTCAGGCGCACTATTATTCGCAATTCTCTTGCAGTTATATTATATCACATCTTGACCCGTTTGTCAACCCCCCTGTTTTTCCCGCGGGCGGGCGCGTCCGTGATCCCGCGTGCGCGTTTTTCCCTCCCCCTCGCCTTCGTATTCGTCTTTGTCTTTGTCTTTGTCTTTATTTTATTTGCATGCAAATGTATCCAAACGCATGCAAATGCATGCAAGGGCATCCAAATGCATGCAAGTGCATCCAAATGCAGCCGTCCGGGCTCTCTCCCGTGTACCGGCGTGACCCTCTGCGCGTGCGCGCGTTTTTTCCCTCCCCCTCGCCTTCGTATTCGTCTTTGTCTTTGTCTTCGTCTTTCTTTTATTTGGCATGCCAACGCATGCGGACGCATCCGAACGCATGCGGACGCATCCGAACGCATGCCGACGCATCCGGACGCATGCCGACGCATCGGGAATTTGATTGCGTGAATCATACATTCTGCACGGAAAGCGGCGCGGGACGGGGGCATTCCTCATGCACCTGGGCAAACTTTCTGTTTTTCCCGATTCCCCCTTGACAGACAGCTCGCTTTGGAGTATAATAGACGCATAATTATTCAGCCTCGCGCATGAATATAACCATCATCAAACTCTTCCAACACCGAAAGGAATACGACATGAAAAAACTCCTCTCCCTCCTCCTCGCGGCTCTGCTGCTGAGCCTCGCGCTCGTCTCCTGCTCGTCCGGCGGCACGACCGTCGACGACATCAAAAAGGCCGGCACCCTGACGATCGCCACCTCCCCCGACTTCCCGCCGTTTGAATCCCTCGGCGAGGGCAACCAGGTCGAAGGCATCGAGATCGAGATCCTCGAAAAGATCGCGGAGAAGTTCGGCGTCACCCTGACCATCGAGCAGATGGACTTCGACTCCGTCATCCCCGGCATCAACGCGGGCAAGTATGACCTCGGCGTCTCCGGCATCACCGTCACCGAATCCCGGAAGAAGAACGTCCTCTTCACCGATCCCTACTGCCTCGCCGCGCAGGCCATCGTCGTGACCGCGGGCAGCCCGATCACGTCGAAGGCCGACCTGACCGGCAAGACCGTCTCCGTGCAGACCGGCACCACCGCCGAGGACTACTGCATGGGCGAGGGTTATGACGTCAAGGGCTTCGCCGCCAACAACGACGCGGAGAGCGCCCTCGTCACCGGCAAGGTCGACGCGTGGGTCATCGACGACCTGACCGCCGCCGAAATGGTCAAGGCGTACAACGCGGAGAACGGCGAGGGCTCCCTCGTGATCCTCGATGAAGCGATGACCACCGAGCCGTACGCGTTCGCGATGCAGCTGGGCTCCGAGGGCCTCGCCGCCGAGCTCAACAAGATCATCAACGAGATGGTCTCCGACGGCACCATCGCCGCGATCTTCGAGAAGTACGAAGCGCCTTACACCGCGCCGCACAACTGAGAACGCCGGCCCGGATCCATGATTCTCTCTTCCTTGTTCCTCGCCGCGGGCAATCCCTTCGCGGCGTGGCTTGCCAAGCTGCATGAGACCTTCCTCGTCAACGACCGCTACAAGATGATGATCGAAGGCTTCGGCAACACGATCGTCATCACGCTGGGCGCGCTCTGCATCGGCCTCGTGATCGGGACCATCGTCGCCGTCATCAAGTACCTGGCGGAGGACTCCCGGACGCTGAGGCCCGCGGCCGCGGTCTGCGACCTCTACCTGACCGTGTTCCGCGGCGTGCCGATGGTGGTGCAGCTTCTGATCTTCTTCTACGTCGTCTTTTCCCGCGCCAAGAACGGCATCCCGGTAGCGATCATCGCGTTCGGCATCAACTCCGGCGCGTACATGGCCGAGCTCATCCGTTCCGGCATCAACGCGGTCGACGCGGGACAGATGGAGGCGGGCCGTTCGCTCGGCATGAGCCGGCTGCAGACGATGCGGGTCATCATCCTCCCGCAGGCCATCCGCTACATCCTCCCTGCCATCTTCAACGAACTCATCGCGCTCCTCAAGGAGACCTCCATCGCGGGCTACGTGGCGGTGGTGGACCTGACGCGCGCGGCCAACCTGATCCGCAACAACACCTATGACGCGGTCAACACCCTGTTCCTCGTGGCCCTCATCTATCTCGGGATGGTGGTCCTCCTCGAACAGATCCTGAAGAAACTCGAAAGGAGGCTGCGCAAGGGTGATAAACGTTAAAAACCTTCAGAAAAGCTTCGGCGGCGTCGAAGTGCTCAAGGGCATCAACACCGAAATCGACAAGGGCGACGTGATCTGCGTCATCGGGCCCTCAGGATCGGGCAAGTCGACCTTTCTGCGCTGCCTCAACATGCTCGAGCGTCCGACGGGCGGTCAGATCATCTTCGAAGGGGACGATCTCACCGACAAGAAGATCGACCTCGACCTGCACCGGCAGAAGATGGGCATGGTCTTCCAGCAGTTCAACCTCTTCCCGCACATGACGGTCATGAAGAACCTCACCGTCGCGCCGATGATGCTGAAAAAGGTCCCCGAGGAGCAGGCGAAGGCCAAGGCCCTCGAGCTGCTCGGCAAGGTCGGGCTCGCGGACCGCGCGGACGCCTATCCGAACCAGCTCTCCGGCGGGCAGAAGCAGCGCGTCGCCATCGTCCGCGCCCTGTGCATGGAACCGGACGTCATGCTCTTTGACGAGCCCACCTCCGCGCTCGATCCCGAGATGGTGGGCGAGGTGCTCGACGTCATGCGCCAGCTCGCCCAGGAGGGCATGACCATGGTGTGCGTGACCCACGAGATGGGCTTCGCGCGCCAGGTCGCCGACCGCGTCCTCTTCATCGACCAGG
>JAFYBI010000442.1 GCA_017540285.1 Clostridia bacterium
CATACGGGCGGAAAACTGCACGAGACGTGTCATTCCGAGGAGCGGACCGCAAGGTCCGTGACGTGGGAATCCGTACCCCATCCCGGGACGAACAGCCATTCTCCATGGCTTCTTCCCTCATACAGGGAATGCGGATTGCCGCGTCGCAGGTCGCTGGACCTGCTTCTCGCAATGACACATGTTATATGGTGCGAAGCCATGCTCTTCGGCGCCGTCGCGCGCCTTATACAGAACAACGAAGGGACTGCCGCACTCCTCCGTTTCAGGAGTAAATGCGACAGTCCCCGTTGCTTTCAGCTTGTCCGCTTATTTCGCCAGCACGGCCGCGCCGATGATGCCCGCGTCGTTGCCGAGCTTCGCGATCTTGATATCGGTCTGCGGCGTCCCTTCGCGGGAGTACGTCTCCTGCCAGACCTTCTCGAGGAGGGGCTTGGTGAGGTATTCGCCCTCGTTGCAGATGCCGCCGCCGATGGAGAGGACGTTCGGCTGGAAGATGTTGATGATGTTCGCCACGCCGACCGCGAGGTAGGAGATGTATTCGTCCACCACTTCCGCCGCCAGCTTGTCGCCCGCCTTCATCGCCGTGAACGCCGTGCGCGCGGATACCTTGTCGAGGTCCCCGCCGATCATGTCTTCCATGGCGGTCTTCCGTCCGGCGGCGCGCGCTTCGCGGATGCGGTCCTTCGTGATGTTCACGAGACCCGTCGCCGAGCTGTATGCTTCCCAGCAGCCCTTCCGGCCGCAGGTGCAGGGACGTCCGCCCGTCTGGATGACCATGTGGCCCAGCTCCGCGCCTGCGAAGTTGAAGCCGGAATAGACCTTGCCGTCGAGGACGATGCCGCCGCCGAGACCCGTTCCGAGGGTGATCATGACGGAGTACTTCGCGTCCTTCGCAACGCCCGCCACCGCTTCCGCCTTGGCTGCCGCGTTCGCGTCGTTCTCGATGTGCACGGGCTTGCCGCCGAGCAGCTTCGAGAGCTTATCCGCCATGGGATAGCGCAGGAAGGGGATGTTGTTCGAGTATTCGACCACGCCGGTCTCGCTGTTCGCCGTGCCGGGGGTCGCGACGCCCGCGTATTCCACGTCGTCGAGGGTGAGGCCGCATTCGTCGAGGAGCTTGAGCGAGAGCGCCGCCATATCCTCGATGATCGGATCCGCCCCGCGCTCCGGTTTGGTGGGCACGGAGCCCTTCTTGATGATTTCGAACTTTTCGTTCACAATGCCGATGGCGATGTTGGTTCCGCCGAGGTCAACGCCGATATAGACCATTTGATGTACCTGCCTTCCGTGAATAACAGCGGGGGTCCGCATGTTTGCCCTTATTATATACGAAAGGGAGGCCTTTTGTCAACAGAATCTTGGGGAAAAGTGACGGAAAATTGCATTCGCGTGAAAACGGCGCGCCGAGCGGGGGATCTTGCCGGCTTCCGCGGCGCCGCGGTCCGTCGGACGAAGGAGCCCCTTTATATAAAAATGAAGACAACGGGATCCGGGGCGGCGCCGGGGCGGAGATCGGGAGAATCGGAGCGGGGAAGGACGGAAAACTGTGATTCCCGCGGAAAAATGTGAAGATCGGTGCGAAAATCGGCCCGGAAACGGCGGAAAATGAAATTTGTGCAGAATGCTTAAGTGTAGAAAAAACGGACGAAAAATTGTGCTGGATGCACAAAACGTGAAGACCGCTTTCGCGGAGCCCTCACCCGACCTTCAGAATGGTTACGCATGTAACGGTAAATATGAATTACAAATCCGAAAATTCAATCCCGCGCAAGGAATGGAAAGTTCCGAAAATGATCCTTAAGATTTATAAAAGATACGTTAAATATATCTCGCGAAGTCAGGTCCGATGACCTTCCCGCGTGCCCCGCGCCGTCGGATGCGATAAGGACGGAAAGGGTATTTACTGAGAGGATGAAAACCGCGCGCGCCGGATCGGAAATCCCGGGCGGCAGGCGTGCGGAATCGACAGCGGAGGGCGTGTCCGCGCTTGACTTTTTTGTGCGATTATGCTATGATATGGACATATCCATGTCGGGAGGGGGCGGATTGTCCCCATCCGACGGCTTTTCTCCGCTCCGCTCGTCCCGCCTGACGGGGGATGCGCGGGTCGGTGAAGGCCAAACATCATGTTTTTCTGACAGACATGCTGCCCTGTAGGGGAGAAGCCATCCGTCAAGAGAGCATATCCCCCCGTATGGGGCAGGGCACAGCCCGTCGGTCAGCGGGACGTCGCCCACAAATTTGCAGGAGGAAGGTTCTATGAGAAAAACCACAAGCAAACGGCTGACGTGCCTCGCACTGTCGCTTCTGATGTTTGCGTCGACACTTCCCGCCGCCGTTCTCGCAGCGGAGGAAGTGACTGACACCGAAGCGCCGCAGAAGACGACATTGCAGGAAATCAGCGAGACCCTGAATTCGTACTCCTACGCCAACTACCGCGAAGAACACGCGGACGCGGCGAGAGGAACGGGAACCGTGGAAATCAAGGCCGTCGATTATCTGGCGTCCGAGACCACCGCGGAAGTCTCCGTCGTGACGGATTACCAGGGAAAGAGCGGCAAGTCCCTCATGATCGACGATGACGGCAAGGTCACCTGGGAAATCAACGTCCCCGCGACCGGCTATTACGCCATCAAACTCGACTACTGCTCCGTGACCGAAAAGACGAACTCCATCGAGCGAAGCCTGTACATCAACGGCGTGCTTCCGTTCGCTGAGGTCCGCGACATGGTCATGAAGAAGATCTGGGTGAACACCTACACAGACGGACGCTTCGAGACCGACTCCAACGGCAACGAACTCCGTCCCGTGTCGAATGTTCAGCACACCTGGCAGGAGTACACGTTCATTGACCCGAACAGCTACTTCGCCGATCCCTTCGAGTTCTACTTCGAGAAGGGCGTCAACACCATCTCCCTCGGCGCCGTCCGCGAAGACGTCGTGATCCAGACGATCACCCTCTTCCCGTACGAGGATCTGCCGACCTACGCGGAATACGTCTCCGGCAAGTCCGAAGCGGCCGCCGCCGAAAAGATCCACATCTCCGCCGAGACGCCTTCGAGAACGTCCGACTTCACCGTGTATCCGATTTATGACCGTAAATCCGCGATCTCGGAACCCCAGGACTCCTCGAAGATCATGCTGAATACCATCGGCTCCGAGAAGTGGCAGACCGCCGGCCAGTGGGTGGAATACGACTTCGACGTTCAGACCGCGGGTCTGTACGAGATCGTTTTCCGCTTCCGTCAGAACGAGCTGGCAGGTATGTACACCTCCCGCAAGGTCTACATCGACGGCAAGATTCCCTTCGAGGAATCGAACTACCTGAAGTTCAACTATAACGCCAACTGGCAGGTCGAATCCGCCAACAACGGCGCCGACACTTTCCAGTATTACCTCGAGCCCGGCAAGCACTCGATCCGCGTTGAGTGCACGCTCGGCGAGATGGGCAACGTCGTGCGCGAGGTCTCCGCGATCATGACCTCGATCAACAACGACTACCTGTCCCTCCTGAAGCTGACCGGCGCGAGCCCGGACTCCTACCGTGACTACGGCTTCGGCCGCGTCCTTCCGGAAGTCGTCACGGACCTCGTCGTGCAGTCCATCGCCCTGCAGGACGTCATGAACTACATCGAGAACATGGCGAACATCAAGTCCTCCAACTCCGCTACCCTCGAGCAGATCGCCAGACTGCTCCGCAAGATGGGTACCGACGAGGACGAGATCGCGAAGAACATGGGCCAGCTCAAGTCCCAGATCGGTACGCTCGGTTCCTGGATCAACAACGTCAAGAACCAGCCGCTCGAGATCGACTGGATCGACATCCAGCCGGCGAGCATGCCGAAGGCCCGCGCGGAAGCGAACTTCCTGCAGGCCTTCTGGTTCGAGCTGAGACAGTTCGGCGCGTCCTTCTTCACCGACTATAACTCCCTCGGCGCGACCACCGACGGCCAGAAGTCCGACCGCAAGGTCGAGGTCTGGATCACCGCGAACCGCGACCAGGCGCAGATCACCCGTAACCTCATGGACAACGACTTCGGTCCCACGACCGGCATCGACGCGTCCCTGAAGCTCGTCGCGGGCGGCACACTGCTGCCTTCCGTTCTCGCGGGCGTCGGACCGGACATCGCCCTCCCGGGCACCGGCGTCGACCCGATCCAGTACGCGATCCGTTCCGCCGTCGTCGCGGTCAACCCCGAGGCGTATTCGGAACCCGGCAAGGACCCGGTCACCGGACGTGACAACGAATACCTCGCCGGCGTCTTCACCGCCTTCCACGACGTAAAGACCCGCTTCACCGACGCGGCGATGATCCCGCTGACGCTGTACGGCAAGGTCTACGGTCTCCCGGACCACCAGTCGTGGAACATGATGTTCTACCGCACCGACATCCTCTCCGACCTCGGCCTGGAAGTCCCGAAGACGTGGGACGACCTCCTCGCCGCGATCCCGGTCCTCCAGTTCAACAACATGACCATCGGTCTCTCCCAGGACTACATGATGTACATGTATCAGCTGGGCGGTCACCTCTGGGCGGACGACGGCATGAGAATCAACCTCGACGCGAACATCTCCCTCGAAGCCTTCGAGAAGATGTGCAACATGTTCACCCAGTATTCGCTTCCGATCTCCTACGACTTCGCGAACCGCTTCAGAACGGGTGAAATGCCGATCTGCATCCAGAACTACACGGCGTACAACAACATCATCATCTTCGCGACCGAGCTCGCAGGCCTCTGGGAATTCGGTCCGGTCCCCGGCACGATCCGCTCTGACGGCACCTTCTCCAACACCACCATGTCCGGTACCGACGCGGTCGTTATGATGGCCGGCGTCAAGGACATCGAGGCCGCGTGGGAATACATGTGCTGGTTCACCGACACCAAGTTCCAGGTCGACTACTCCAACGAAATGGTCGCCATCCTCGGTCCCGCCGCGAAGAACGCCACCGCGAACCAGGAAGCCCTCGAAGAGCTCCCGTGGACGTCCCGCGAGTACAGCCAGCTGATGAAGCAGATGGATATCACCTCTGCGGTCACCCAGTACCCCGGCTCCTACATCCTCGCCCGTTATACGAGCTTCGCATTCCTGAACGCGTACAACAACAACGCCGACCCGGTCGACTCCCTGCTCGAGTACATCAACACGATCAACAAGGAAATCAACCGCAAGAGAACAGAGTTCAACCTCGAAACCCTTGAAATCGGCCAGACCCTCGCCTCCAAGCGTCTCGGTCAGGCGGCAGACGCCATTGCGGATCTTGACGACGGCGCCAAGAGCTCCGCACCCGTCGCAGCCGCTTCCGAAGCCATCGGCAGCGGGAACATCGAAGAAATCCGCGCGGCAGCGGCCGGCCTCGGCAGCTATCCCGAAATCGCCGGTTATCTGACCGACGCCGCGGACGCCCTCGAATCCTACATCGAGTACGGACGCTGATCGATGTCCGCTACAGATAAATGAAAAGGAGAGAGACATGTCTAAAAACGATAAGCAAGCCAAGACTCGTCACGAGATGACGAAGGCGGAGTGGACATGGTTCCTTGTCAAGAGAAACAAGACGGCGTATTTCATGATCGCCCCCTTCATGATTCTCTTCTTCATCTTCACCATCATCCCCGTCGTCCTCTCGCTCGTGCTCAGCTTCACATCCTTCAATATGCTTCAGTGGCCGAAGTTCGTGTTCATGGACAACTACATCACCCTGTTCCTGGACGACGACCTCTTCATCACCGCGCTGAAGAACACGCTGATCTTCGCGGCCGTCACGGGCCCGACCTCCTACATCATCTCCTTCGCCGTGGCGTGGTTCATCAACGAGCTGCCTCCGAAGATCCGCGCGATCGTCACCCTGATCTTCTACGCCCCCTCGATCGCGGGCAACGTCTACCTCATCTGGACGACCATCTTCTCCTCCGACTCCTACGGTCTGATGAACGGCTTCCTGCTTGAGATGGGCATCATAGACTCGCCGATCCTGTGGTTCCAGAACGTCAAGTACGTCATGCCGCTCTGTATCGCCGTGGCGCTCTGGACCTCCCTCGGTACCGCCTTCCTGTCCTTCATCGCAGGTCTTCAGGGCATCAACAAGTCCCTGTTCGAGGCCGGCGCGATCGACGGTATCAAGAACCGTTGGCAGGAGCTCTGGTATATCACCTTACCGTCCATGAAGCCGCAGCTGATGTTCGGCGCGATCCTGTCCATTACCGGTTCCTTCGGTTTCGGCGGCATCGTTACCGCACTCGCCGGCAACCCGTCCGTTGACTACGTCGCGTACACCCTGACCCACCACCTCGAAGAGTATCAGAACAACCGCTGGGAAGTCGGCTACGCTTCCGCGATCTCCTTCCTGCTCTTCCTGATGATGATCGGTATGAACGTGGTCATCACGAAACTTATCAGTAAGTTGGGAGATTGATCATGGCAAGAAAATTAAGAACCAGAAAACATGAAGTCGTCCTCAACCGTTCGGCAGGCGGCGACGTCGGCATTACGATCATTCTGACCATCTTCGGCATCGTGATGTTCCTCCCCATGTACTACACCATCATTCAGTCGCTCAAGCCTCTGAACGAGCTGTTCTACTTCCCGCCGAGATTCTACGTGGTCGCGCCGACGCTCAACAACTTCGCGGACCTCTTCAACCTCATGAGCGATTCGTGGGTTCCGTTCTCCCGCTACATCTTCAACACCGTCCTCATCTCCGTCGGCGGCACGTTCGGCAACCTCGTGCTCTCCTCCCTCTGCGCTTACGCCCTTGCGAAGATCGACTTCCCGGGCGGCAAGCAGTGCTTCTGGATCATTCAGAAGTCCCTGATGTTCTCGGCGACCGTCACCGGCGTCGTCAACTTCATCACCCTGTCCGTCCTCGGATGGATCGACACCTACCTCGCCATCATCGTTCCGGCATGGTGCTCCACGCTCGGCCTCTACCTGATGAAGCAGTTCATGGAATCGAACGTCACCACGGAAGTCCTCGAATCCGCCCGTCTCGACGGCGCGTCCGAGATCCGCACGTTCTGGTCCATCGCGATGCCGATGGTCAAGCCCGCATGGCTGACCCTCATCATCTACTCCTTCCAGGGCCTCTGGAACGCCGGCGCCTCCACCTTCATCTATTCCGAACAGCTGAAGACCCTGAACTACGCGATCTCCCAGATCACCAACGGTACGATCGCCCGTTCCGGCGCTTCCGCAGCCGCAACCGTCGTCATGATGATCGTTCCGATCCTGGTCTTCGTTATCTCCCAGTCCAACATCATCGAGACCATGGGCTCCAGCGGTATGAAAGACTAAGGAGGGCAACATGAAGAAAACAATCAGCGTACTCCTCTGCGCCGTCCTGCTGGTCTCCGCCCTCGCGACGGTCGTAAGCGCCGCGCCGTATGCAACCTATACATACTCGGCGCAGGGCCAGGTCCTCACCTCGCCCGCGGCTTACGTCCCGGATGCCGTGGTGGACTCCATCTACATGGGCGTCACGACCGCGAACAACCCGGACAACGCGATCGACGACCCCCGCGACCTCTTCGTGGGTCCGGACCTCAAGGTCTACATCGTCGATGCGGCGCACAACCGTGTGATCGTGCTTGACCGCTACTACAAGCTCCTCTTCATGATCACCACCTTCACCAACGAGCACGGCGTCCCGGACAGCTTCAACAACCCCTCCGGCGTCTTCGCCAACGAGGA
>JAFYBI010000443.1 GCA_017540285.1 Clostridia bacterium
AGTGAGCCCGCCTTTTGTCTCCGCGGACCCCGCGGCGCGCGCTCTTCCTGTCTCCGGGCACCGCCCGGCGCACGCGCAGACGACAGAACAAAAGCGCGGATCCGAAGATCCGCGCGCTTTCTCCAATCTTGTATTACCTTGCCTTGAAGTTTGCCTCCGCGAGGCGGCGCATCAGCAGATATACGTTGTCCTTCGCGTCCTTGTCCAGCGACGCGTACTGCCTGATCATCGCCGCCGCCTTCGCCGCAAACGCCACCGGATCGCCGAGCGACAAATCCCCCACCGTCTTCGCGCCCGTCGATTCGAGCAGACCGAAGACCGTGTCGGTGAACTTGCGCCTCTCCTCCGGGGAGATCCCGTCGAGCCACTCCGCCAGCACCTCGTTGTGCCGCTTTCCCTCCGGGGACAGCTCGTCGAGATGCAGGAAGCGGGGGCCCTTCACCTCCCACGAGAACGGGTCGTGCTGCATCAGCCCGTTTTTCACCGTGCTCTCGACCACCTCGTACCGGTCGTTGTGGCCGAGCAGCATCCCGATCACCGAGGACTGCGGCACGATCGTCGTGATCTTGCCCTCCGCCGCGGCGAATTCGGGCGACTCGATGATCTCCCGGATGAACCCCGGCCCGTCGTTCGACCAGACCTTCACGATCCGGTCCGCCAGGACCTTCGGCGCGTAAATCGCCGCGTAGGCCGCGAGATTGCCGCCCTTTGAATGACCGCCGATCCGGATCGGGCCGCTGAAATACGACGCCGTCTCCGTGAGATATTCGAGCGCGAGCTCCTGCGACCTCACCGGGCGCGTGAAGCTCAGATGAAAGTCCTCCCGCCAGCCGAGGAGCGTGTCGTCGGTGCCGCGGTAGGCGATGAAGAGCGAATCGTCCGGCAGAATGAACGTCACTGCGCTGAACTGCACGACCTCCTCTTCGTCGTGGACGTCCCGGAAGGCCGTCATGTAGACGTCCCGGAACCGGACCGTGGCCGCCGCCTTCTCCAGCGTGTCGTTGACGAACGCCGGGACCACGTCGAACGCCTCCCCCTCCGGGAACCGCTCGTGAAACCGCGCGTAGGCGTCCGCGAGCTTCACCGGGGCCCCGAGCGGATCCGGGGAGACGATCCCCGCATAGTTGGGGAACGAGAGCATCGAGAGAATGAGATTGTCGACCTCGCAGAAGGGCGCCGCCGCGAAGGGAAGGTCCCCGCGCCAGTCGAGATAGTCGTTGATGTTGGGCATAGGAAACTCCGTTTCTGAAGGGTAAGGTTGAAAAGTACGCCGGATGTATTATACAACGGTTCCGACCCGCTTTTCAAGAGGGATCGGATGAAGTTTGCGTGAGAACGCATGATTTTCTGGAAATGAGGTGCGGCATGATGGAAGAACGCGAGCTGGCGTCGCGGATCAAAAGCGGGAACATCGCGGGGATGTACTTCTTCTGGGGCAGCGAGGACTTCACGAAGAACCGCCGGGCGGCGGAACTCCGTCGGGCGGCCGCGGGGGACGATCCCTCCTTTTCCGCGTTCAACGCCGTCGACCTCTTCTTCGGCGAAGGGGAGCTCGACCTCGGCGCGATCCGGGACGCGGTGTCCTCCCCGCCGCTCATGTCCCCCTGCAAGGCCGTGACCGTCTCCTTTTCCGCCCTCGATTCGCTGAAGGAGAAAGAACGCACGGCGCTGCTCGACCTCCTGCGCTCCTTTGAGGGCGCGATCCCGGACACGGTCCTCGTCGTGAAGGCGACCTCGGACGGCTTCGATCCGGGGACAAAGAAAAAGCCCTCGGTCTTTCTGCGCGAGGCGATGAAGTTCATGAACTGTGTCGAATTCCCCTATGAAAGCGAGGGCCGCCTCGCCCGCTGGATGGAGCGGCATTTCGCGGACTACGGCCTCACCGCCGATCCCGGGGTGACCTCCCGCATCCTCGCCGCAGCCGGACACAGCATGTACCGTCTCGAGGGCGAGGTCTCGAAGATCGGCGCGTACGCGGCAGCCCGGGGGGCGTCTTCCGTCACCCTCGCCGACGTGGACGCCTGTGTCGCGCATACCGAGGAGGAGGACGCCTTCGCGCTCGCCAACGCCGTCCTCGCGGGGAACACGGCGGAAGCGCTCCGCATCCTCAGCCTGAAAAAAGGACGCCGGGAGGAGCCCGCCTACGTCCTCGCGCAGATCACCAAAACGATCGCCGACCTCGCCGCGGCTTCCCTTTTCCTGGCGGAGGGCCGGGACCGCTACGACTACGCGCGGACGATGAAGATGAACGAATACCGCGCGGGCCTCTACTGCCGGGCGGCGTCACAGGCATCCCCCGGACGGCTGGCGGCCCTCGTCGAAGCGGCTGCGGCGGCGGAACGCGCGATGAAGACCGGCGGCGCGGGGTATCTCCCGATCGAGCGGCTCATCTGCTCGCAGACGGCTGCCGCACAGGGCCGGGGAGGCGCGCGATGATCCGGCTCGGCATCCCCGTCATCGTGGAGGGGAGATACGACAAGGCGCGGCTGGCAGGCCTGATCGACGGGACGATCCTCACGACCGACGGATTCGCCGTCTTCAACAACGCAGAGCGGCGGGCCCTGATCCGTCGGCTCGGCAGCCGCGGGGTGATCCTCCTCTGCGACAGCGACGGCGGCGGGCGCCTGATCCGGTCGCATCTGCGCGGCATGCTCGGCGGGATCCCGGTGTACGACCTCTACACCCCGGCGATACGCGGGAAGGAAAAGCGCAAGGCCGCGCCGTCGAAGGCCGGGATCCTCGGCGTCGAAGGGGTCCCGAACGAGATCCTCGAAGGGATCTTCGAAGCGTTTCTCACCGCGCATCCGGAATGCCGCGCAGAGGCGGAGGCGGACGGTGCAGTGGTCTCCGGCCGCGAGCCCGTGACGGCGGCGCTGCTCTACGATCTCGGGCTGAACGGATCGGCGGACGCGGCGGCGCGGCGGTCCCGTGCGGCACAAGCCCTCGGCCTGCCCCCCGGCATGAGTGCGAAGGCCTTTTGCGAGGCTGCCGACCTGATCGCGGACGGGGAAACGCTGAGGCGAATATGCGAAAAGCTCTGCGCGCGTGTGACGGGGAAAACATACGCGCCTTTTTGCTTTACTGCGGATCCAGTACGTCAAACGCCGCGGCAAGCGCCTCCTCCTTCGTGGCATATCCCGCCGAAAACTGCCCGCGGAGAACGTGCTTCCACGTCCCCGGACGGAACCGGTCCTCGAGAAGCGTCACCATCTCGCCCTTGTATTTCAGATACTCGTGTCCGTTGCGGCTGCGTCGGAGCGGCGTCTTCAGAAACGTCTCCCGGCGCGCGGCGCGGTTTTTGAACGCCGCTTCTCTCGCCTTCGCCGCTTCGGGATCGCCCTCCATGCGTCCGGCACATACGCATCCCGCGCCGATCGTGCGGTACCAGTCCGGATGACGCATGATGTGCACATAGCGGATGATCTGATGCCCGCACATCCGGCATACGCCGACGGGAGCGCCGAGGTCGATGATCCCGACGCATTCCCACCCGCTGTGCGGCACGTCGCCGCGCTTCCAGAGGTTTTCTTCGCCTTCCTCGACCTGATTCCACGGCTCGTTCCGGTACTGCTTCGGCATCTCCCCGGCCGGCGCTCCCGCCTCCTCGGATCCGCCGAGCTCCATCGCGATCTGACCGTCGTCGGGCTTCTTCGGCTTCGGCTTCTTCGGCTTCGGCGGGTCCTTCGCGGGGACCGCTTCGGAGCGCGGCGGCCCGTCCGGATCCCCCGGGAAGTGCAAAAACGAAAACACAAACGGGGATTCCGTCTCGACCTCGGCGAAGGAGGCCGGATCGTCGTGCGGCTGCGAAGCCGGATCGTCCCCTCCGCCCGGCGTCGTGATCTCGTCCGGATCCCATGCCTCGGGCTCCTCAGGCTCCTCAGGCGGCGGAAGGGCCGAGAGATCCTCCGCATCCGAGGAGATCGCGCCGGGGACTTCCGGCTCCCATTCCGATTCCGGTTCCACCAGTCCATCCGGTTCCGGGCTGCCGGGTTCGGGAAGCGCCGGTTCGGGAAGCGCCGGTTCGGACACCGGTTCCGGGGCCTCCGGCTTCCACGCGCCGAAATCGTAATCCATGCTCACCGGACGGCGGGACATGGTCTTTTCGAAGAGAATGTAGTACACCCCCTTCGCGGGGTCGATCTCCTCCACGACGCCGCGCCCGAAGATCGGATGCTCGACGGCGGACCCCACGCCGAGCGGCGCGCCGGGGGAAGCGGATTCCGCGGGATTGCCCGACGGAGCGGCGAGCTCCTTCGGAAGGGTCCCGATCCGCGTGAAGTTCTCCTCGCCGATGTCCGCGAGGAAGCGCGAGGGCCGCTTGGTCTGGCGGTCGCTGCCGGTCCCCTCGGATTCCGTGAGGTAGAGGCGGCGCATCGCGCGGGTCATCGCCACGAAGCACAGGCGGCGTTCCTCCTCGAGCCCGGCGTCCTTGCGCTCTTCGAGGGTGCGTCCGGAGGGGAAAATGCCCTCGGTGAGGCCGCAGACGAAGACCGCCGGGAATTCGAGGCCCTTCGAGGCGTGGATCGTCATGAGCTTGACGCGGTCGGCGTCCTCGTCCGTGTCCCGGTCCGCTTCGAGGGCGACCTCCTGCAGAAAGACGGAAAGGCTGTAGAATTCGCCGTATCCCTGCTCGCGCTCCCACACGGAACGCTTGCATTCGGCGAGGTTGTCAAGGCGCTCCATGCTGCCCTGCTCGCGGATGTACCGCTCGTACCCGGACCGGTCGAGGACCTCCTGCATGAGATCGGAGACGGGGACGGTGCCGGCCTTTCGGCGCAGATCCTCGATCATCGCGACGAACGCCGGCATGCCGGTGCGGGCGAGGGCGGGATCGCCGATATACTTCCGGAGCGTCGGGTAGAGCGGAGCCCTCTCCTCGGCGGCAAGTGCCTTGAGGGCGTCGAGCTTCGCGCGTCCGAAGAACCGGCGCGGGGTGTTCGCGATCCGCTCGAAGGCCTCGTCGTCGTCCGAGAGGATCAGGCGGAGATAGGCGAGGGTGTCGCGGATCTCCATGCGCTCCCAGAACCGGACGCTGCCCCACAGCTCGTAGGGGATCGCGGCCTGCATCAGGGCCTGTTCGAGGAAGCGGGAGAGGAAGCCGGCGCGGTAGAGGAGCGCGACGTCGCGGTATGCCATGCCCTCCTCGCGGGTGAGGCGGCGGATCTCCCCGGCGATCCATGTTCCCTCCTCCGCCTCGGTCTTGGCGTGCAGGGCGATGACGTCCGGCCCGTCGGGGGAGGCGGTCCAGAGGTCCTTCGGGATGCGGTTGCGGTTGTGCGCGATGAGGGAATTCGCCGCGCGGAGGATGGGACCGCAGGAGCGGTAATTGCGGTTCATGAGGATCGTTTCGGTCCCTGGGAAAAGCTTGTCGAAATCCACGAGAATCGAGACGTCCGCGCCGCGCCACTCATAGATGTTCTGGTCCGGGTCGCCGACGACGAAAAGGTTCCGATGCTTAGCCGAGAGCATGCGCAGAAGCCGCAGCTCGCGGCGGGAGGAGTCCTGAAACTCGTCGACCTGGATGTAATAGAGCCGGTCCGCCCACTTTTCGAGGACCTCGGGCCAGGTGCGGAAAATCTCGAACGCGAAGGAGACGAGATCGTCGAAGTCGAGGCCGAAGGCCTTGCGCTGCTTTTCGAGGTAGCGGCGGACGACGGTGATCTCGAGCGCGGTGAGCGGCCGTACGGGCGAGGCCGGAGGCGGGGTAATGCTCGCGGCGTCGCCGTTCACGAGGGCGGGGACGTACTCCTCGTTCGATTTGAGGCGGTGGACGGTGTCGAGGATGCTCTCGAAGGTCGCGCGGTCGAGCTTGATCTCCATCTCCGCGTAGATCTCGGAGAGGATGCGCCGCTGGGCCTGCTCGTCGAGGATGACGAAGTTCTTCGGGTAGAAGAGGCGGTGGATGTCCTCGCGCAGGACGCGGACGCAGAAGCCGTGGTAGGTGGTGATGAGGGAGGTGTCGTACCCGTCGCCGACGAGGGAGCGCACGCGCCGCTTCATCTCCCCGGCGGCCTTGTTCGTGAAGGTGACGCAGAGGACGTTCGAGGGGTGGATACCGGCGGCTTTCACGAGATAGGCGTAGCGGCAGGTGAGGGCGCGCGTCTTCCCGGAGCCTGCCCCGGCGATGACGCGGACGTACCCCTCGGTCGCCGTCGCCGCGGCCCGCTGATCGCGGTTGAGGGAGGAGAGAAAGTCGGTCATGGCGCGCCTCCGGGGAAAGGATTTTGCTATATTATAGCATATCCGGGGGCGGGGCGTCAAGCGGGCGGGATGAGAGAATTCGGGAGGCGGCGGCGCTGCCGTTTGACGCGAATGCCGCGCAAAGCATGGTTTTTTTCTTGCATTCCCCCGCGAAGTGTGCTACAATATCTCCAAACCAAATCCATCGGAGGTTCGAAATGTCCATCATGATCGCGCACCGGGGATACAGCGGCGCGTTCCCCGGCAATACCGCCCTCGCATTCCGGGAGGCGGCGAAGCATGCGTCCGGCGGCGCGGAAACCGATATCCGGCGCACGTCCGACGGCGTTTACGTCACCAATCACAATCCGGAGGTCGTCTTCGCGGACGGCAGCGAGGCCCTCATCGCGGAGCACACCTACGCCGAGCTGACCGCAAAGCCGCTCCGGAATTCCAAAACCGCGGACGACGTGCGGCTCTGCACCTTCCGCGAATACCTCGAGATCATGCGGGCGCACGGCATGGTCTGCTTCATCGAGCTCAAGGGCGATTTCACCGAAGAAGAGGTCGGGGAGATCTTCGCCGAGGCCGCCCGCGTCTACGACCTCCAAAAGTGCATTTTGCAGTCCTTCTCGTTCGAGAACCTCATCCGCGCGCGCCAGCTTTTCCCGGACCTGCCGCTGATGTGGACCTACGGCACGTCGGAATCCCACTGGGAGCGCTGCTTCGACCACGGCTTCTCGATCGACGCGGACCGGGTCGTCCTCACGGAGGAGATGGTCCGCGCGTTCCACGAACACGGCCTCGAGGTCGGCGTCTGGACTGTCAACGAGCGCGAAGACCTTGAAAAATACCGCGCCATGAACGTCGATTACATCGAATCGGACGTGTTCGGGGGCAACGACTGACGGGGAGGGATCCCGCAAACGCCGGAGACCCGAACCCCCGCGGCGGCTGACGCTTTGAAAGAACGCCGTCAAAGAATACGTGGAGACGAGGAGTCAAACCATCATGACCAAGGAAGAAATCAAGGCGCTGCGGCGTCCCTTTGTCAAAGAACTGTACCGAAATAACAAATTCAACCTTTTTATGACCATTCTGTCGGCCCTGATCGCCGCCGCGGCAAACCTGGTGAGCTCGTGGACCCTCAAGGGGATCTCCGATCTGATCGCCGGCGACGCGGACATCAAATTCGTCACGCTGCTTCTCGTCGCGGCCGCCAGCCTGGCGATGCAGCTGCTGGCGTGGGTGCTGGACCGGACGTTCCTCTCCGCATTCCGCGCAAGAGCGATGCGGCAGTACCGGAAGTACGCCTTTGACCGTCTGCTGGAAAAGGGCATCCAGGCCTTCTCCGGCGAGAACAGCGCGCGCTATCTCTCCGCGCTCTCCAATGACGCAAACACCATCGAGCAGGATTACCTCCGGCTGCTGCAGAACGTCATCGAGGTCGGCATCACCTTCGTCGGCGCGCTGGGGCTCATGCTCTGGTACAGCCCGCTTTTGACGCTGATCGCGATCGGCTTCTCCCTGCTGCCGATCATCGTTTCCGTGGTGCTCGGCAACAAGGCTGCCGTCGCGGAAAAGGGCGTTTCAGACAGGAAGGAACGCTACACCGGCATGCTCAAGGACGTACTCTCGGGCTTCTCGGTCATCAAGAGCTTCAAGGCGGAGAAGAGTATCTCCGGCATCCACGACGAGAGCAACAACAGCGTCGCCGAAGCGGTAAAGACCCGGGAAAAGGTCAAGTTCCACGTCAACTATGCCATGAACATCGCGGGCGGCATCCTGCAGATCGGCGTGTTCTTTGTGGCGGCGTTCCTCGCCCTCTCCGGCAGGGGCGGCATCACCGCCGGTACCGCCATCGTCTTCGTGCAGCTTTTGAACTACGTCCTCGCGCCGATCCAGGTCTTCCCGACCTATTATGCCGGGAAGAAGTCCGCCTTCGGCCTCATCGACAAGCTGGCGCAGGCGCTGCATCAGAACATCCCCGACGAGGGCACGCCTATCGAACCGCGGCTCACCGAGGGGATCGCCGTCAGAAACCTTGCCTTTGCCTATGA
>JAFYBI010000444.1 GCA_017540285.1 Clostridia bacterium
AACCGAAAGAATCCCCATGGCGGGGACATCTATGCCAATCGCGTCCGGCTGGACTTTTCGGCGAACATCAACCCGGCGGGCATGCCCGGAGCCGTGAGGCAGGCCGTGATCGATTCCGTCGGCGCCTCCGCCGTTTATCCGGACCCGCACTGCACCGCTCTCCGGCAGGCGATCGCGGAGGCGGAAGGCGTCCCGGCGGATGGGATCCTCTGCGGGAACGGCGCGGCGGAGCTGATCTACTCCTACGCCTACGCGCTGCGCAGCCTCGATCCCTCCCCCGCGCTCCTCATCGAGCCGACCTTCTGCGAATACGAGCTTGCTCTGAGGGCCGCGGGGATCGAAGCCGACCGACTGCTTCTCCGCAAGGAGGACGGCTTCCGGCTGACGGACCGGATCCTGTTCGCGGATCTACGCCGCTATGGCGCGCTCTTCCTCTGCTCGCCGAACAACCCGACGGGTCTGACGGTCGAGCCGTGGCTGATCCGCGCTCTCGCCGAAACCGGCGTGCGGCTTTTCTGTGATTTTTGCTTCCTCGACCTGACCGCCGATCCGGAACGGTATGACATCCCTTCCCTGCTCGCCGAATACCCGAACCTGACCGTGCTCAAGGCCTTCACGAAGAGCTACGCGATGGCGGGACTCCGGCTCGGGTACGTACTTTCGTCCGACGGGGATTTCCTCGGACGGATGGCGGAAAAGGCTCCGTGCTGGAACGTCTCGGTCCCTGCGCAGGCTGCCGGGATCGCCGCGCTCGGATGCCGCGCATGGCTCGGGGAATCGGTGAAGAGGATTTCCGCGGAGCGGAAGCGATCGGCAAAAGCGTTCTCCTCCCTCGGGCTGACCGTGATCCCGGGCGAGGCGAACTTTCTTCTGCTGTATGCCGACCGTCCCGTCCCCGCCCTGCTCCGGGAGCGCGGGATCCTCGTGCGGGACTGCGCAGATTATCCGGGGCTCGGGCCTGGCTGGTTCCGGGTCGCCGTGCGGACGAAAGACGAAAACGACGCGCTGATCGCAGCCGTCCGGGAGGTATGTTCATGAGAAAAGCAAAACCGATCATGATCCAGGGGACCATGTCGAACGCGGGCAAAAGCCTGCTCTGCGCCGCTCTGTGCCGCATTTTCAGGCAGGACGGCTATCGTGTCGCCCCGTTCAAATCGCAGAACATGGCGCTCAACTCCTTCATCACCGACGAAGGGCTCGAGATGGGCCGGGCGCAGGTGGTGCAGGCGGAGGCGGCGGGTGTGAAGCCCTCGGTCCTCATGAATCCCATCCTGCTCAAACCCACGACCGACGTCGGCTCGCAGGTCATCGTGAACGGCGAGGTGCGCGGCAACATGCGGGCGGCGGATTATTTCAAGTACAAGACCGAACTCATCCCCGACATCCTGCATGCCTACGACACCCTCGCAGAAGAAAACGACATTCTGGTGATCGAAGGGGCAGGCTCCCCGGCGGAGATCAATCTCAAAAGCGCGGATATCGTCAACATGGGCATGGCGAAGATGGCGAACGCTCCGGTCCTGCTCGTCGGCGACATCGACCGGGGCGGCGTCTTCGCCCAGCTCTACGGAACGGTTGCCCTGCTCGAGCCGGATGAACGGGCGATGGTCAAGGCGACCGTCATCAACAAGTTCCGCGGAGACGTCTCGATCCTCGCCCCCGGCCTCGACATGCTCTATGACCTCGTGAAGATCCCCTGCGCCGGCGTGGTGCCCTACGTCCGGGTGGACATCGACGACGAGGACAGCCTCAGCGAACGGCTCACCGCAGGCGAACGGAAGGAGATCGACATCGCGGTGATCTCCCTGCCACGCATCTCGAACTTCACGGATTTCTCGCCGTTCTCGCGCTTCTCCGGCGTGTCTCTGCGGTATGTGAAGAACCTGTTCGAGCTCGGCTCGCCGGATCTCATCATGATCCCCGGCACGAAATCCACGATCGCCGACCTGAAATGGATGCGGCAGAACGGTCTCGAAGCGGGCGTGCTCAAAGCGGCGTCGCGCGGCGTCCCGGTCTTCGGGATCTGCGGCGGATTGCAGATGCTCGGCGCGAAGATCTCCGACCCGCTCGGCACGGAAGGCGGCGGCGAGATTGCGGGCATGGGGCTCTTGCCGCATGAGACGGTTTTCGCCGGGCAGAAGACCCGCGCGCAGACGGAGGGGACGTTTGAAAATCTCTCCGGCCTCCTCGCCCCCCTGAACGGCCTCGGCTACCGCGGTTACGAGATCCACATGGGTCAGAGCGGCGATACCGGCGCGGTCGTACAGCGCGGAGACGTGTACGGCAGCTATATCCACGGTCTGTTCGACGAAAACGGGATCGCCGGGGCCATCGTCCGGGCGCTGTATGAGAAACGCGGGCTCCCCTTCGACGAAAACGCGGTCTTCGACGTCCGCGCTTACCGCGAATCCCAGTACGACGCATTGGCGGACGCGGTGCGGGGCGCGCTCGACATGGACATGATCTATAAAATCCTCGAGGAGGGCGTATGATCCATCTGTATCACGGCGACGGCAAGGGCAAAACCACCGCGGCGGTCGGGCTGGCAACCCGGGCGTCCGGCGCAGGAATGCGCGTGCTCTTCGCACAGTTTTTCAAGGACGGCACCTCCTCGGAGATCGCCTCTCTGAACCGCCTCCCCGGCGTGGAGACCGTCCATCCGGGCCTGCATTACGGACGGTACCGCACCATGAGCGACGAACAGCGGTCCCGGATCCACGACAGCTACTGCGCGCTCCTCGACGACGTGATCCGGTGCGCCTCAGACTACGACCTGATCGTCCTCGACGAAGCTGTCTCCGCCTACGGGTACGGCATGATCGGGCACGAGACCCTGACGGATTTTCTGCGGAAAGAAGGCGGACGGCGGGAGATCGTCCTCACGGGCAGAGGTCCCGCGCCGGAACTCCGGGAACTTGCGGATTACGTCACGGAGATGAAAAAAGAAAAACACCCCT
>JAFYBI010000445.1 GCA_017540285.1 Clostridia bacterium
CGAATATCCGTACATGTCCTGATCGGTCATCTTCCCGTCGCCGTCCGCATCGATCGAAAGCGTTTCGGCGTAGGACTTCATGGTGTCGAACGTCCACTTCCCCTCCCGCACGAGCGTATAGGGGGATTCGAGGCCTGTGTCCGTCATCAGGCCCTTGTTGAAGAAGATGCAGAAGAGGTATTCGACCGAGGTCATCGTCAGATCGCCGGTGATGTAGAAGAGGTGATCCGCGACGTTCATCTCGTAGACGATGTCGCTGTTCCACCACGGCTTATCGAAGTTGAGCGCGTGGACGTCGTTCCAGTTCGCGAAGACGCCGTCCGCCGCCACCGCGGTGATGTACGCGCCGTAGCCCGCGACAAGCTGATACGCGTCGTCCGCCGCCAGCACGGAATTCTTGACCTTGCCGGTATAGCCGTCGCGGTCGTCCCAGAGGCCGGGCTCCGTGACGGTCACGAGGGCGATGTTCAGATCCGCTTCCGTTGCGGCGTTGCGCTTGTAAACCGCCTCGGAGATGATGTCCCCGTCGACCTCGCCGACGAAGTCATATTCCGTGTGGCGGGGCGTGAGGACGGTGAAGGTCCTGCCGCCGAAATCCTCCTTCGGCAGGTCGGCGTAGAGCGCGGCGTCCGGGTCCTCCTCCGGGGCGTCGGTTTCCGCGTTGCCCGCTGACGGGGCGTTCTGTCCGGCAGGCGCGCCTCCCGCCGGGTTGTCGGTATTCTGCGCCGATTCTCCGCAGGCTGCGAAGAGCGGGAGGAGAAGCGCGGCGATCAGAAGGAGGGTGACGATCTTTCTGGTTTTCATGAAATGCGAATGCTCCTTTCCATCGTGATCCGATGCTGATTCGGCTGCCCTTGCTGCGGGCTTCGCTGTGTTCCTCTTTATTATGACACATTCGGGATCGTTTTTCAAGACCCGAACCTCATTTTCTTTCTTCGATCCTTTCGTTTTCGGAGGATTTTCCCGCCGAAAGCCCTTGCGCCCGGCCTCCGGTTGTGCTATACTCAACACAAAGGGACAGGACCGACGTGACGAGGAGGACTGCATGAAACAGAGAGACCCCTATTTTCATCATCAAGACGGAACGCGGCTGCTGCCGCTCGGAGAGTTCGGATGCTACTTTTCGCTCGCGTACGTCGGGGAGGAGCTGGCGGCGGATTCGCAGCACGGGAACCGGCTGATCGAATTCCAGCACGCGACGCGCGGCGTCTGGCGGAAGTTCTTCCGCTTTCTCGCCGAAGAGGACGGGGCGACGGCGATCCGCATGTTTCCGCGCGGGGACAGCGGCGGCTCGGCGTGGGAAGGGCTCGATATCGGCGGGCGCGTGAACCGGCCTCTTCTCGAGAAGATCAAGGCCTATATGGCCGACGCGAAGCCGTACGGGATCGGCCTGCAGCTCTGCCTCTTCACCGAGCCGGAGTGCAGCTTCTACTGCGAGCCCTACACCCGGACCT
The DNA here is from genome assembly GCA_017540285.1 of Clostridia bacterium. Classification (GTDB taxonomy): domain Bacteria; phylum Bacillota; class Clostridia; order Oscillospirales; family CAG-272; genus UMGS1696. The sequence continues at coordinate 1,455 of JAFYBI010000445.1, forward strand.
ACTGGGGCACGCGCCTCTGGACGAAGGAGGAGATCGCCTCGGCTTCCCCCGCGCAGAGACGCTTTCTCGAGCACCCGGACGACATCGTCCCCTACGACCGCTTCTTCTCCGATCCCGACGTGCGGATATGCTGCCACCGGTTCCTCGACGAGATCCTCCCGGCGCTTCGCGGGATCGACGGGCTCTTTGCGGTCGAGATCTTCAACGAGGCAGGCTGGGCGAGCCCGCACGCCGATCCGATGAACACCTTCCGCTGGGAGGACACGCCGGACTATCTCGACTGGCTCCGGGACATGACGGATCACGTCCGCCGGCAGGCCCCCGATCTTCCCGTCTGCATCAGCAATCCGGGCGTCGGGCTCCTCGGGCACGATCCGATCCACTGGGCGCGGGAGATCCGCCCGGACTTCTTCTCGCTTCACAACTACCCGGACATCTGCGGGTCCCGCCCCGGCATGGACTACGCGGCGATCACCGACATGACCGTGCAGTACATCGCCGCCGAATGCCCCGTGATGATGGGCGAATGGGAGGCGATCCCCCTGCGGTACGCCGATTTCCCACAGAAAGAAGAGCTCCTCATGCTGCTCAGCCGGGATATGGCGTGGATGACGATGCTCTCCGGCGCGCCGGGCTGCCTCTCGTGGTGCGCGCGCGGATGGGGACAGTATTTCGCCGTGCGCGAGGTGTTCCGGGAGCTCGAGGCATACCCGCTCGTCCCCGATCCGCCGCTCACGATCGACATTTCCCGGGAACAGGCGTGGTTCGAATCCCTCTGGCACGGGGGCGAGGAGACGTGCCGCTATCCGGCGTGGCGATGGTGTCCCGACGCCTCCGCGACCGACCGGCGGCACCGCTTCTGCGTCAAGAGCGAGAGCGAAGCCTACCGCCGCCTCCTCGACGCGGAGCAGTGGAGCCTCGAGACGGGCGTCCCGTTCCGCTTCACGCTGGATGACCCGGACGGACGCGCGATCCGGCTCGCGGACCTGACGAAGACCGACTTCCTCGCCGTCAGACCGGCAGTCCTGCCCGTCGGCGGCTACCGGCAGAAGGCCCTCACGGCGGACGGCGGACGGGTGCGGCTGGTCTATCTTCAAAACCGGGTGCCGTATTCCCACTTGACGGACGACCGCGCGGGCGGGCTCGCGGAACAGTTCTCCCTGCGCGGGCGCGCTCCCGTCCCGGTTACGATCACGCTCGATCCGCTCACGCCGAAGGACCGCGCGCGGGTGTACGATCTCGACGCGGGGACCTGGGCCGAAATGGACGGGCGCTCGCTCGGCTTCGGCGTCACCGATCACGATTTCGTCGTCCTCCTCGAAAAAGCGGAGGAGGTCCCGAAATGAAGAAACCGAGGAGCAATTCCCCGTACCCCCTTGCAAAGAGGGGAAAAGCGTGATACAATACATACAGTACCCATTTCACTCCGCACGGAGTTATGCATGACAACTTGAAAGGAGCAGTCATGAAACGCCGCATTTCCATCCTTCTTCTCTGCGCCCTGCTACTCTCCCTCGCCGCCTCCTGCGCCAAAGGAGCCGACGAAGCGAAAAAGCCCGACGCCGCAGCGCCCTCCTCCCCCTCCGCGGAAGCATCGCCCGCCGGGGAAGACGACGCCGATCTACCGAAATATCCATATTACGACGGTCACGACCTCGGCGGCCGCAATTTCCACTTCATCAACGCGCCGGCCGCTTACTGGGATATGTTCACCTCGATGACGGCCGACGAGATCACCGGCGAGGTCATCAACGACGCGGTCTTCGAGCGGAACGCCCGGATCAGCGAAAAGCTCAACTGCACGATGACCGAGGAGGGCTACCGCATCTCCGACGGCTACTGGGACGAGCTCTCTCCGCTGATGCAGGCGGGCGACCCGAAGTACGACATCCTCTGCCTGCCGTACCGCTACACCGCGACCTGCGTGACGGGCGGGTACATTCTGAACCTCGACGAGATGAAGAACATGCACCTCGACGAGAATTACTGGAACCAGACGATCCTGGGAGCCACCTCGCTCAATCACCGCCACTTCATCGCGTCGAGCGCAGCGCACTTCATGTCGGTCGACGGCATGTGGTGCCTGTACTTCAACCAGGCCCTGATGCGGAACTATCAGCTTGATTTCCCCTACGATCTCGTGCGCGAGGGCAAGTGGACGCTCGACCGCCTGCTCGAATACATGAAGGCCGGCGCCAACCTCAACGGCGAGAGCGCCTTTGCCCCGCCGTATGAAGGACGCGCGCAGTTCAGCCTGAGCGGGACCTCCGTCTACGGCTTCACCTCCTATACCTCCGTCTTCCAGAAGCTCCTCTACGGCATGGAGGCGCACATGATCGACAAGGACGACGAGGACAAAATGGTCTTCACCGCGTCCTCCGAGCACTTCATCACCTGCGCCACGAAGCTCGCGGAGAACTTCTCCGTCCCCGGCCTGTACATCGACGCGAACGACGACGACGGCTTCTCCTACAACCTGAACATCTTCCCGTCCAGCCGCGCGCTCTTCATGGGCGGCGAGCTGAAGGACGCGCAGGTCTTCCGCGACATGGACGATGAGTTCGGCGTCCTCCCGCTCCCGAAGTACGACGAGGGACAGAAGGACTACTTCACGACGCTCGACTTCCAGATGATGACCTTCGCGATCCCCTACACCCAGACCGCGGCTGAGGACGCCGCGCTCCTCCTCGACGCGCTGTCCTTCGAGACCTACACCTCGATCCTCGACGTCTTCCTCGGCAACCGCATCGAGCAGAAGGGTCTGAGAAACGCCGATTCGATCGAAATGCTGCACATCATCTACGACGGGCTCGGGATCGACCTCGGCGAGGCGTTCGACCTGTTCGGATCCCTCTCCACCGACATCAAGAGGAACATCCCGCAGGGCAAGACCGAATTCGCCTCCCTGATCGAGAAGAACAAGAAGCCGATCGTCAAGCAGATGGAAAAGCTGCAGGAGCACTTCCAGTAAGTCATATCATCCATTCAGAAAGGGACCACCCATGAACGAAAACAACGATTTCATTCTTCTTCCGCCCTCCGAGCTGGAGGTCATGAACGCCATCTGGGAAGCGGAGAAAATCTTCCCGAAGCCGATCCTCACCGCGCATCTTCTCGAAGCCATGCCGGCGCTGAAACGGCTGCAGACCACCTCCGTCCTGACCCTGCTCGGCCGTCTGGTCATGAAGGGGTACGTCCGGATCGAAAAGCAGGACCACAACAACAACTACATTTCTCTCATCACGCAGGAGGAGTACCGGATCCGCGCGTGCCGGGATTTCGTCCGGGCCGTGTACCTCGGGAACAAAACGGAGCTGTTCGCCGAGATCATCGCCGGCATGACGAAGGAGGAGCGCACCGCCCTCGGCAAGAAGCTCCCCAAGAAGAAAGCGTAACGCAAATTCCATCACGAAAGGAAACACGAGCGTGGAAAAATACCTCATCAACCCCAACCAGAAGCTGAGCACCATCTGCCGCGACATCTACGGCACATTCAGCGAGCACCTCGGCCGCTGTATCTATGAAGGCGTCTACGTGGGCAAAGACTCCCCCATCCCGAACGTGAACGGCATGCGCACCGATGTGGTCGAGGCTCTGAAGGAGGCGGGACTTCCCGTGCTCCGCTGGCCGGGCGGCTGCTTTGCCGACGAGTACCACTGGAAGGACGGGATCGGTCCGAAGGAAACGCGCAAGAAGATGATCAACACCCACTGGGGCGGCGTCGTGGAGGACAATTCCTTCGGCACGCACGAGTTCTTCGAGCTCTGCCGCCAGCTGGGCTGCGACGCCTACGTCACCGGCAACCTCGGCTCCGGCACGGTACAGGAGATGAGCGAGTGGGTCGAATACATGACCTTCGACGGCGTCTCCCCCATGGCCGATCTCCGCAAGGAAAACGGGGATGAAAAGCCGTGGAGGCTGAAATACTTCGGCGTCGGCAACGAGAACTGGAGATGCGGCGGCAACATGACGGCGGACTTCTATGCCGATCAGTACCGCCGGTACGCCACCTACGTGCGCAACTACAGCTTTCAGAACCGCGTGAAGAAGATCGCCTGCGGCCCGAGCGGCGGGGACTACAACTGGACCGACGTGCTCATGAAGAAGGTCGGCCGCGCGATGGACGGGCTCTCCCTGCACTACTACACCGTCCCGGGCGACTGGGGACACAAGGGCAAGGCGACGGAATTCACCGACGAGGAGTACTACGCGACCATCGAGAAGGCGTACGTCATGGAAGAGCTGGTCCACCGCCACGACGCGCTCATGGATCGCTATGACCCGGACAAGCGCATCGCCCTGATCGTGGACGAATGGGGCACCTGGTACGACGTGGAGGAGGGGACGAACCCCGGCTTCCTCTATCAGCAGAACGCGGTCCGCGACGCCATCGTGGCCGGTCTGACGCTCAACATCTTCAACAAGCACAGCGACCGCGTGAAGATGGCGAACATCGCGCAGACCGTCAACGTTCTCCAGTCCGTCGCGCTGACCGACGGCGAGGACATGCTCCTCACGCCGACCTACTTCGTCTTCAAGATGTTCCGGGATCATCAGGACGCCACGCTGCTCGGCTCGTTCATCACCACGCAGAACCTCTCCGAGAAGGGCCGGCTGCCGCAGCTCATCGAGAGCGCGTCCGTGAAGGAAGACGGTACCATCGTCTCGACCGTGGTCAACACCTCCCTCACCGAGCCGGCCGACATCCTCTGCCAGATCGCGGATACCGCGGTGAGCAAGGTCACGGCGGAGATCCTCACGGGAGACCCGCACGACCACAACCGCTTCGACGACAAGGACAAGGTCGCCCTCCGTCCCTTCGACGGCGTCACCGTCACCCCGGACGGCTTCCGCGCGGCCACCCCGCCCTGCTCCGTCGTGAAGTTCCTCGTGAAATAAGATGCGCGAATGCAAGCGGTGTCTCCTGCGGCAGGCCGCCGAGGACGACACCTGGGCGAGCGTCATGGAGAAGGTCGAAAAGATCCCGGCGCGCGACCGGGTGCCGGACGGGATCTACCGGGAACGCCTCGAGGCCTGTTCGTCGTGCGATTACCTGATCTCCGGCGTGTGCATGAAATGCGGCTGCTACGTGGAATTCCGGGCGGCCCACCGGCGGATGAAATGTCCGGACGCGGCGGCCCGGCGGTGGTGAAGCCTCAAAAAACTTTGAGAAATTTTCAAAACCCCCTTGACAGCGCCCTGCTTTCGTGCTATAATGCGCTAAACCGATGAGGAAGAGTGAGTACGTTCTGGCAGAACCTCAAAGAGAGCCGCGGACGGTGAGATCGCGGCAGGGAAAACAGGACCGAATGGACTTCCGAGGGCGACCGGAACGGATCCCGTCAAAGGATCCCGGTATGGAAGCCGGAGATGGACCTCCGTCAACAAAGTCCGGCGTATGATGGTACGCACTGAGTGGACGTGTTTCACGTCAGGCCGGGTGGCACCGCAGGAATGAATCTTCAATCCTGTCCCAGCGAGCAATTGTTGGGACGGGATTTTTGTTTTCAGACAGCACCTCCGTTCCGGTAAACCATCGCAGAAATTTACATCCGCACAGCGGAAAAGGAGAATCTGTCATGGCAGAAAAAAGAACCGTCGTCACCGAGGAGAAGAAAGGCTTCTCCATCCAGGATCTCATCGTCGTCGCCGTCCTGCTCGCGGCAGGCGCCGTCCTCAAGCTCGTTGTGGGCAGCGTCGTCAACTTCTTCGGCATGAAACCCAATTTCGTCATCGCCTCCTACTGCCTCGCCATCCTGCTCACCCGTCCGAAGCTCTATCAGAGCGCGATCATCGGTCTCCTGGCCGGCGCGATCTGCCAGTTCCTCCCCGGGACGCCGTGGCTCAACCTGATCTCCGAGCTCGTCGGCGCGGTCGCGATGGGGCTGTTGATCCGCGTCCCCATGAAGATCGGCAAGCTGGACGTCAACCCGATGGTCTCGACCTTCGTCTCCACCGTCCTCTCCGGCGGCACCTACACGGTCTGCCTATTCGCCTTCGTCAAGGCCACGACGGAAGGGCTCGTCGCCTACGTTCCGATCGTGCTCTGCACCGCGCTCATCAACATGGTGCTCGTACAGCTTCTGTACCTCCCGCTGAAAAAAGTCCTCGGGAAATAACCGGCGGATCCCCCCGACATTCTGATTCCGAAAGGAGAAAACCATGATCGAGCTGCAATCGCTGACCTTCCGTTACGCCGGCGCGGACCGGGACGCTCTTCACGACATCACGCTCACGATCCCGGACGGCGCGTTCCTCGGCATCATCGGCCCGGCAGGCGCGGGAAAGACCACCCTCGCGCACGCGATCGGCGGGATCGTCCCCCACGCGGTCCGCGGCGATTTCTACGGCGCCGTCCGGGTAGACGGTCTCGACACCGCGGACACCCGCCTCACCGACCTCTCCCGCATCGTCGGGACGGTCTTCCAGGACGTGGAGAGCCAGATCATCTCCTCCGTCGTGGAGGATGAACTTCTCTACGGGCTCGAAAACTTCGGCGTCCCGCGGGAGGAGATCGAGGAGCGGATGAGCTTCGCCCTCGAAGAGGTCGGCATCGCGGCGCTGCGGCATCGGACCATCGCCTCCCTCTCCGGCGGGCAGCGGCAGAAGGTCGCCATCGCGTCCCTCGTCGCGCTGAGGCCGAAGATCCTCGTCCTCGACGAGCCGACGGGGGAGCTCGATCCGTCGAGCAGCCGCCAGATCTTCTCGCTATTGCAGAAACTCAACCGCGAGTACGGCATGACCGTCGTCGTAGTCGAGCAGAAGATCATGCTCCTGTGCGAATTTGCCGAACGGCTCGCCGTCCTTAGCGAGGGGCAGATCGCGCGGCTCGGAACGGTGCGCGGGGTCCTCGGCGACATCGCGGGGCTCGAGGCGATCGGCGTGAACTGTCCGCGGTCGGCGCGCTTCTCTTCCCTGCTCGGGGAGAAGACGGGGCAGCCGGTCCCGGTGTGCGTGAACGCGGACGAAGCGGTGGAAGCGGCAAGGAGGTTGATCGGATGATCCGCGCAGAACAGGTGAGTTACAGCTACGGCGGAGGCGGCCAGACCGTGCGCGATCTGTCGTTCCGCATCGAAAAGGGCGAGTTTGCCGCGATCCTCGGCGAGAACGGCGCGGGCAAGACCACGACCGTCAAGCTGATCGACGGGCTTCTCAAGCCCACGTCCGGGCGGATGCTCGTGAACGGCCTCGACACAACGAAGACCCGGGTCAGCGAGCGGGCCAGGCAGGTGGGCTTCCTTTTCCAGAATCCGGACCGTCAGATCTGCAAGAGCACCGTCCGGGAAGAGATCGCGTTCGGGCTCCGCGCCGTCTTGGGCAAAGGGGCGGAGGAAACGATCAGAGAGCGCACGGACGAGCTGCTCGCGCTCTTCTCCTTCCGGGGGGACGAGGAGCCGTTCTCCCTCAGCCGCGGTCAGCGTCAGCAGGTCGCGCTGGCGTCCACGCTCGCCGTGAAGCCCGCCGTCCTCATCCTCGACGAACCGACGACCGGCCTCGACTACCGGGAATGCACCCGGATCATGGAATTCATCAAAACGCTCAACGAGACCGAGGGCACGACGGTCGTGATGGTCTGTCACGACATGGAGGTCGTCCTCGATTACGCACGGCGCGCGCTCGTCATGGCGGGAGGTCGCCTCCTCGCGGACGGGCCGGTGCACGAGATCTTCCGCGACGCCGCGCTCATGGAACGGGCCTCCCTCCTGCCGCCCCAGATCGTGCAGATCGCGGGACGGCTCGGCGGGGACTATGCGGATGCGGACGACGCCGAAACCCTGTCCGCGCTCATCGCCGGCGCGGCGGAGAGGAGGAGAGCATGAACGGACTCTTTCAGTATGTGCCGGGAAACTCCCCCCTGCACCGCATGAATCCCGTGACGAAGATCTTTCTGACCCTCTCCGTCTGCGTCGCGGCCTTCCTCACGGACAACCTCTTCGTGCTCCTGTTCCTGCTCGTCTTCGATCTCATGATCGGCGTCGCAGCGGGTGCGGCAAAGAAGGCGTTCTCCATCTTCCGGGGCCTCTTCAAGGTCTCGCTCTTCCTCTTCGTTCTGCAGGTCCTCTTCATCCGGCGCGGGAACCGCCTCTTCTGGATCGTCACGGACGAGGGGCTCCTCACGGCCGCCGCGGTGGTGCTCCGTCTCCTCGTCGTATGCCTCCCGCTCGCGCTCATTCTGACGGTGACGCAGGTCTCCGACATCGCGAACGCCATGGTGCAGGTCCTGCACGTCCCCTATGCCTACGCCTTCACGCTCACGACCGCGATCCGCTTCATCCCCCAGTTCATGGAGGAGATGAGCGGGATCATGGAATCCCAGACGGCGCGGGGCGTGGAATTCGACTCGAAGAATTTCTTCAAGAAGTTCGGGATGCTCCTCCCGCTCTGCGCGCCGCTTCTGATCTCCTCGGTCCGTCGGACTGGCGCGACCGCCACCGCCGCCGAGGTGAGGGGCTTCAACCTCCGGACGCGGGGATCGGGCTACAAGCGGTACGGCTTCGGGGCGGTCGACTTCGCTGCCGTTCTGATCTCCGCCGCGCTCATCGCCGGCGCCGTCCTGATCCCGTAACAAAAAAACGGCGGGCTGCCGCAGAATTCTTTCTCCCAAACCGGAGAGAGGCGGCAGCCCTTTTCCTTATTTCCGTTTCAGCGCGGCCCGGACCTTGCCCTGCGGATCCTTGACGAGCAGGACGACGAGCCAGATCACCAGTCCCAGCGCGACGACGGAGAGACCGAGATAGAAATCGTTCACGAGGTCTTCGAGCGCGGGCGTGAAGAACTCCGCGCCGAGCTCGATGTATTCCGTGATCGCGTCGAACAGCCACATCAGGGACGCGCCCCAAAAGAGCCAGCAGAGGACGCCGAGCTTCATGTCGGTCTTTCCCCTGTACCAGAGAACGGTCGCGATGACGGCGGCGAAAACCGTGGTCAGCAGTGTCATGACTGTACCTCCGCGGCCTCGGTCTCCACCGGAGCGGGCCTCTTTTCGATGGCCTTCGCGACGAGGACCATGCCGACCCAGACGCCCGTGACGAGCACCGCCATGCCGACGCCGACCGTGCCCATTTCCCGGAGCATCTCGACCGTCTCCCCTTCGGCGGCCGCCGTCAGGAACGGGAAGAACGGCGTGACCTCCCCGTGCCAGACGTGCTCGAACGCGAGAAGCGCGGAGCCGCCCCAGAGCAGGTTGTTCAGCCAGTTCAGCTTGGAGCCGAACGTGATCTTCGCTTCCGCCTCGGATGCGGGAGCGCTGTCTTTTTTCATCGCCTTGGACACGACGGTGGTGACGATCGCCTCCGCTGCGGGTACGAGAAAACATGCCATATTGGCCTCCCATCTCTTCCGGATCGGTTTAAACACAAAAAGACACACGCCTCCCTGAGAGAGCCGCATGTCTTCGTGAACATGATTCCGGAAAAATGTATGTATTGTGATTTCGGGGTCTCCCCAGCAGTCAGCTTCGTGCCGACGGGATGATTATACCATATTTCATCCGGTCTGTCAAGACGGTTTGATCGGTCAGCCCCGGTAATCCCGGACAAATTTCATCACCGTGTCGGAATTGGCGCCGTAGGCCTGCAGGGCGACCACGCGATCCGCCGACGGCGCGACGATCAGCTTCTGCCCGAACATGCCGCCCTTGAAATAGACGCGGTGCTCGTCGTCCCAGTCGAGGGCGAATCCGCGCTCCACGGCGAGCTTCGTCCACGCCTCCGAGAGGATGCGCCGTCCCCGGTAGAGCCCGCCGTCACGGTAGATCATCCCGAGCTTGACCATGTCCTCCGCGCCGATGTAGAGCCCCGAGCCGCCCACCGGATGTCCGTGCGGACAGCAGGACCACGCCATCTCGCGGTACCCGAGCGGATAGAAGAGGTTGGGCCAGAGATACCGGTCGAGCGCCACGCCCGTCCTCACCGCAGCCGCCCGCGCCAAGAGATAGAACGCGCCGTCCGAGTACTTCTCATCGGTCCCCGGCGTGTAGGCGAGGGGATAGGTCATCGTGTACGCGAGATAGTCCTCGCCGAAGTCCGCGACGTTGCAGCAGTCGATGTCGAGGAAGCCGCCCGGCAGGCCCAGCCGGTGGGTCAGGGCCATCTCGACCGTCGCAAGATGCCAGCGCGGATCCATCTTCGCCTTCGTCTCGGGAGAGAGCTCCGGGTCGAGGATGTCCGTGAGCTTCTCGTCGAGCGAGATCAGCCCGCGGTCCCAGAGAAGCCCGATGCCCGTCATCACGAACGTCTTCGAGACGGAATAGGTGTCCTGGCAGGGGTTCGCCTCCTGCATCTCCCAGGTCTCGATCTCCCCGTCCCCCTGCACCTCCGACAGACGGATGATCTTGAACGGCTGTTCTTCCATGAACGCCGCGAAATCCTTTAAAAACTGCCTCATATCGTCCTCCCGATGGATTTGTTTGCCGTTTCTGCCGCTCGCCGGTTCCCGCAGTCCGAGAGCCGGCGGTCTTATCCCTCTTTCTCCGCCTCGAACCCGTAGCCCATGGCATACGTCTCCGCCGTGCCGCCGCGGTGCCGGGTGATCAAGAGATGCGCCGCGTCCCCCGCGGTAAAGCCCTCGACGGTCACATAGTCGTCCCGCCATTCGGCCGGGGACGCTTTTTTTGCTTCCGGGACGAGGACGGCGGCCTCCGGATGCGCGGGATCGTTCGCAGGCTTATGAGACACGTACGTCTCTCCGTCGATGGTGACTGTCCCGCTCAGCCGGTCCTGCGTGAAGATGCCCTTCCGGATTCTCAGATCCAGCGTGATCTGTGCCTCGGTCTCTTCCGCGCTCCGCATCACACCGGACAGCGCGATCTTCTCCGGCCGGCAGTACAGGAAGAGAACGACGATCAGCATGAAGACCGCCGAACCGAGACAGATATGCCAGTATCGATCCGCCTGTTTATGCCTTTCCATGACTGCTCCTTTCGCGCGGATTACGCCGCCGTGCTCATCGGTGTGCCGGGGAAGAACGGGACGGCCGAGGATCACGCGCTCAGTCCCCGTTCATCTGGTCGAGCATCTTCTGATACGTCTTGTTGACAACCTTCATGATCGACTGCGCGTAGCTGGCCGGGCTGGCGGTCGGGTCGTTCACGAACTTCGCAAAGTACTTGTATTCCCCGAGCATCCCGGAGGGATCGACGTTGTACGAAAGGTCGCAGATCGCCTTCTCGCGCATCATGCGGTAGATGTTCTTCGAATCCTCGTCCCTCAGGATCTTCCCCTCGACGTACTGCTCGATGAACGCGTCCACCACGTACTTGTTCGAGCCCGCGCTGAGCACCTCGACGATCGTGCCGGTCCGGAGGGGATCGTTCAAGGTGATCGGCGCCGCCATCATGCCGCCCACGGTCCAGATCGTGTAGTCGTCGGTCTCATCGAGCTTCGGGTAGGGCAGATAGCCGAAATCGAATTCGAGATCGCGCAGCAGCACCGGGTCGGAGCCGTAGCCCTCGAAGAGCGCGTTGCCCGCCTCGAAGACCTTGTACTGCTCGTTCCCGTTCGTCGTGAAGAAGACGTCCGGGTCGGCGCGGAGGGCCTGCATCAGCTCCACGATGCGGACGATGCGGTCGGATACGAGGTTGAAGCGGAAGCCGTCCTCGTCCCAATACATCGGCAGCTCGCCGAAGTTGAAGCCGAACCCCGAGATGTACGCAGCGTTCATTGCCATGCCGTAG
>JAFYBI010000446.1 GCA_017540285.1 Clostridia bacterium
GAGGAAGAAAAGAAGGACGATCCGTTCACGGACATCTTCCTCGATTATATCATGCCGGTGCGGATGGGCAAGTAAGTCCGCGCGGGAGGAGTATCGTATGTTTCTGCACGCCGGAGCCGGAGCGGTCGTCCGGGGAGAGGAGATCCTCGGCGTCTTCGATCTGGACGGAAAGATGACGACGGCGGATACCGCCGCGTTTCTGCGGAAGGCGGAACGCGAAGGCAGGACGGAGCTGGCGGGAGACGATCTTCCGAAATGCTTCGTTCTGTGCGCGCCGCGCCGCGATCGGCGGGGCGTGTCCGCGCCGGAGGGAAGAGTGCTTTTCTCCCGCCTTTCCGCCTCCGCGCTCGCACACCGCGGAGAACTTCTCTGATACAGGACCAAAGGAAAGAAAAGGAACGGTAGACAGCTTCATGAATCAAAGCGATATCACGGAACCGATCGGACAGTACGAGGACGAACAGATCCAGGTACTCAAAGGGCTGGACGCGGTACGCAAGCGTCCGGGCATGTATATAGGGACGACGGGACTGCGCGGTCTCCATCATCTCGTATATGAGATCGTGGACAACTCCATCGACGAGGCGATGGCGGGACGATGCGATACCGTGCTCGTCACGCTCCACGACGACGGCTCCGTCACGGTGCAGGACAACGGACGCGGCGTCCCCTCCGGCTGGAACGCGGAGGAGAACCGCTCGACCTTGGAGGTCGTGTTCATGCTCCTCCACGCGGGCGGAAAATTCGGCGGCGGCGGATACAAGATCTCCGGCGGTCTGCACGGCGTCGGCGCTTCCGTCGTCAACGCGCTTTCCGAATGGATGGAGGTCGACAACTGCCACGACGGCAAGGAGTACACGCTGCGCATGGAGCGCGGCGAGATCACCCGTCCTTTCGCCTGTCTCGGCGACTGCGGGGAGAAGCACGGACTGACCGTCCGATTCAAGCCGGACGCGGAGATCTTCCGCGAGACGACGGAATTCGACTACGAAACGCTGCTGCGCCGCATGCGCGAGCAGGCGTTCCTCAACGCCGGCGTGCGGATCGTTCTCAAGGACGAGCGCCCGCAGTCTCTCGTTACGGATGAAGAAGGACAGACGCATCCGAGAGAGGACGATCTCTGCTACGAGGGCGGGATCCGCTCCTTTGTGGAAATGATGAACACGGCGAAGGGCGTGGAGGTCATCCATCCCGACGTCATCTATATGAAAGCGGAAAAGGGCGACATCACGGCGGAGGTCGCCATGCAGTACAACGATTCCTACACGGAGAACATCGTCACCTTCGCCAACAACATGGCGACCGTCGACGGCGGTACGCACGAGATCGGCTTCAAGAGCGCGCTCACCCGCGTCATCAACGACTACGGCCGCCGGATGGGATTCTTGAAAGAAAAAGACAAGAATCTTTCCGGCGACGATACGCGCGAGGGGCTCTGCGCCGTCGTTTCCGTCAAGCTGCCGGACGCACAGTTCGAATCGCAGACGAAAGCGAAGCTCGGCAACTCCGAGGTGCGCACGATCGTCGAGGCGATCGTCGGCGAGAAGCTCGCCGAATATCTGGAGGAAAATCCGTCGGCCGGCAAGACGATCATGGAGAAGGCGATGGC
>JAFYBI010000447.1 GCA_017540285.1 Clostridia bacterium
CAGCTCATCTGCGAAGCCTACCAGCTCATGCGCGACTACCTCGGCATGACGGCGGACGAGATGGCCGAGGTCTTCGCCGAGTGGAACCGCGGGAAGCTCGACAGCTACCTCATCGGGATCACGGCGGACATCCTCACCCGCAAGGATGACGACGGGTCCCCGCTCGTCGACAAGATCCTCGACACGGCGGGGCAGAAGGGAACCGGCAAATGGACCGCGATCTCCGCGCTCGACGAGGGGATCCCGCTCACGCTGATCGGCGAGGCCGTCTTCGCGCGGTGCCTGTCCGCGGCCAAGGAGGAGCGCACCGCGGCGTCGAAGATCCTCTCCGGCCCCGCCGTGAAGTTCGAGGGCGACCGCGCGGCCTTCCTCGAGGACATGAAGCGCGCGCTCTACGCCTCGAAGATCGTCTCCTACGCGCAAGGCTACTCCCTCATGCGGGCGGCGGCGAAGGAATACGGTTGGAACCTCAACTACGGCGGGATCGCCCTGATGTGGCGCGGCGGGTGCATCATCCGCTCGGTCTTCCTCGGGCGCATCAAGGACGCCTTCGAGCGCGACCCGTCCATCGCGAACCTCATGCTCGACGACTACTTCCGCGACGCGCTGACGAAGGCGGAGGACGGCTGGCGGCGGGTGGCTGCGGCGGGGATCCTCTCCGGCGTGCCGATGCCCGCGACGACGTCCGCCCTCGCCTATTTCGACGGCTACCGGACCGAACGCCTCCCGGCGAACCTTCTGCAGGCGCAGCGCGATTATTTCGGCGCGCACACCTACGAGCGCATCGACGCCGAACGCGGGACGTTCTTCCATACGGACTGGAACCACGGCGAGGTCGGCACCACCGCCTCGACGCAGTATAATGTTTGATTTCGATTTCATCTGAATAACACCTCATCAGTCAGCCTTACGGCTGCCAGCTTCCCCTCAAGGGGAAGCCTCACACAGTGCAGCGATAGCGGCGTGCAGTTATCTCCCATAACCGCTGCATTGAGTATGCCTTCTCCTCGAGGAGAAGGTGTCACGTAGTGACGGATGAGGTGTCTGATCAACGAAATACACATCGGAGGTTTCCCATGAATACCCTGAAAAAACTCGCCGCCCTCCTCCTCGCCTCCCTGCTGCTGCTCACGGCCTTCGCCGGGTGCTCCGAGGGTGGGGAGGACAACGGCGACGCGCCCGAGGCGGCACCGCAGCAGACCGATGACGTCAGCCCCGCCGCGGACGACGAACCGGAGATCGAAGCCGGGGAAGAGCGCATCGATCCCGATCTCCCGGCGGACCTCGACTTCGGCGGCCACGCCTTCCAGATCCTCAACAACGACCACACGATCCCGCTCTGGACCCAGCGCGACATCGGCGCGGAGGAGCTGACCGGCGAAGCCATCAACGACGCCGTCTTCAACCGCAACGGCACGGTCTCCGAGAAATACAACTGCGAGGTGGTGTCCCGCAAGACGCTCAACCTCGCCGGCGAGCTCTCGACCGCGATCAAATCCGGCGACCAGAGCGCGGACCTCGCGACGGTCCAGCTCCGCACGTTCTCCTCGAAGGCGCAGGACGGCTCCTTCGTCGAGCTCCATTCCGTGCCGAGCCTCGATCTCACGAAGCCCTGGTACGACCAGAACTCCGTCGCCGAGGTCTCGATCAAGCACAAGCTCTACGGCGCGGCGACCGACATCACCCTGATGGACAAGCAGGCGACCACCGCGATGGTGTTCTCGAAGCCCGTCTACGAGGACTACGGCTTCCTCGGCACCTACGGCAGCTTCTACGACCTCGTCCGCGAGGGGAAGTGGACCTACGACGTCCTCTACAATATGGCGACGTCCGTTTCCGCCGACCTCGACGGCGACGGCAAGCGCACGAAGGAGGATCTCTACGGCCTCCTCTTCCAGCGCGACACCCTGACGAGCTTTTTCAACGGCTTCGGCCAGGCCGTCATGACCAAGAACGCCGAGGACATCCCCGAGCCGACGCTCATGACGGAGCAGGGCTCCGACACGCTGGACCGCATCTTCGACCTCCTCTATCAGGAGGACTACTGCATGAACGTCATGATCACCTTCGGCGAGGACTACACGGACAACATGGTGAAGATGTTCGAGCAGAAGCAGTCCCTCTTCCTCTGGATCCGGTTCGCGGACGTCGAGAACCTGCGCGCGATGGACATCGACTTCGGCATCTCGCCGGTCCCGATGCGCGACGAGGCGCAGACCCGGTATTACAGCTCCGTCAACCCCTACGTCGGGACGCTGACCTGCATCCCCCAGTGCGCCTACGACGTGGAGATGACCGGGTATTTCGTCGAGGCGCTCGCGTCCGAATCGCATTACCGCGTCCTGCCGGAGTACTATGAGATCAACCTCAAGGGCAAGGTGGCGCGCGACCAGGAGAGCCGGGACATGATGGACACGATCTTCTCGAGCCGCATCTACGACCTCGGGCAGATCTACGACCCGGGCGACTTTGCCAACACCCTCATCTACATGACGATGAGCCACGACCGCGACGTCGCGTCGAAGTGGGCGAAGACCTCGAAGGTCGTGAATAAGACCCTCGAAAAGATGCTCGCGAAGTTTGAGGATTAAGGGGATGAAAACGGACGACCGGCTTTTGTATGCAAACGGGCACGGAGGAGAGAAAGGGGAAGGATTATGAGAACGCAGACAAGAAGTTGGAAAACAAGCGTAGAGGATTGGAAAGGCAAATGTGCAATTTGCGGGGATGCCCTCGAACATACTGAAACATTCCTGAACTATGTGGAGGGAGGCAATACGGACGGCAGAACGTCAACTTTTTCGAGAGGAATATGGTCTATTGACGATAATGCCGGTGTTTGCGATACCTGCCTGAAAAAGCATTTAAGAAAATCCGTAGAAGAAGCATTTAAGAGGGATGAAACAGGTTTTTCAGGAGTCTTCCTGTGCGGTGTGGGGATTTTCCTCTCTGTCTTGGCATTTCTTATCGTATTGGTCAATCATGACGGGAAACTTAACATTTTGTCTTATGTGTTGATCGCGGCGACGATAGCTTTCATTATCGGGTGCATCATTTGCAATAAGCATTATGATAAACTGCAAAATTCCAAAGAAGATAGAATGAAGGCCGAATTAAGCCTCAGCGATGAAGAACTTCTGGAAAAATACAACAAAGACAATGCTTATCTCAAAATCGCATTTCATTATCCCCATGGTTTTTATCCTCAAGGAGTTAACCAGATAATATGTAAAAGGACGGATTCGCCGACGGTTTCTGAGATATTGAAACTGGGCTCCGTGGAGGAAATAGCGAAAAAAATCGGAGTATCAACCACACTCGCAGAACAATTGTTGAATACCGCAACCGCTATAAACTTTGATAAAACCGGAAAAATAGATTCATGAAACAGGAGATGAACATCATGAAACTCAGAGAAAACTGCCAGTACGCCATCGTCGTTCCGACCTCCATGGGCGTGCGCATCTGCCCGATGTACGGCCAGCCCGTGCAGTCCTCGGACACCTTCTTCATGCAGGCGACGAGCGCGGAATCGAACGTCGTCTCGATCGCGTCCTACCTCGGCATGCGGACCAAGGTCCTCACCACCTTCGTGAAGGACAGCCCGATCGCCGACTTCATCAAGCGCAATCTGCGGTCCCGCGGGATCGAATATGAGGGCGCCGAGGTCGAGCAGGGCGGCCCGTGGGGCTACCGCCATCAGTTCAACATCGGCGACAGCGGCTCCGGCGCGAGAGGTCCCCGCGTCGCGAACGACCGTGCGGGCGAGGTGGGCCGGACGCTCAACGTGAAGGACTTCGACACCGACCGCATCTTCGGGAAGGAAGGGGTTCAGATCCTCCACCTCTCCGGCCTGATCGGCGCGCTGTCCCCCGAAACCAGCGAATTCTGCCTCTCTCTCGCGCGTGCCGCGAAGAAGTACGGGACGCTCGTCTCGTTCGACCTCAACTACCGCGCGTCGTTCTGGAAGGGCAGGGAGGAAGAGCTGCGCCGCACCTTCACGGAGATCGCGTCGGCCGCGGACATCCTCGTCGGGAACGAGGAGGACTTCCAGCTCGCGCTCGGCATCGAAGGTCCGGAGGCGGGCGGCAAGGATCTTTCTTCGAAGATCGAGAGCTTCAAGGGCATGATCGGCTGCGTCCGGGAGCGCTTCCCGCAGGCGGAGGTCTTCGCGACGACCCTGAGACAGGTGAAGGACGCGAACACGCATCTCTGGGGCGCGATCCTCTGGGCGCCGGACGGCTGGCATGTCGCAGAGCCCCGCGAGATCCGCGTCCTCGACCGGATCGGCGGCGGCGACGGCTTCGTCGGCGGGCTGCTCTACGCGATGCTCAAGGGCTGGGAGCCGGAGAAATGGGTCCAGTTCGGCTGGGCGACCGGCGCGCTCGCCACGACCTTCCTCACCGACTACGCGCAGCCCGCGGACGAGGACCAGGTCTGGAGCGTCTGGGGCGGCAACGCGAGGGTGAAGAGATAAAACCGCCGTCCTCCTCAAAGAGAAGACTTTTGATGCACATCGTCAATTCTGAATTCTGAATTCTGAATCCTGAATTCGCAAACCCTCTCCCGGAGGCCTTCGGATGGACTATCTGCTTCTTTTCGGCGCATGCGCGTTCTTTGCCCTGCAGTTCGTGTTCCAGAAGCTCTTCGAGCGGCGCGCGAAGGGCGGG
>JAFYBI010000448.1 GCA_017540285.1 Clostridia bacterium
CGCGCCGTAATCGTCCCCCGTCCCGACGATGTAGCCGTCGAGGACGCAGTCGATCAGGAGGTCGTCGTCGATCTCGCCGATGTAGTAGCGGCGGAAGGGCCCGTCGACCTCGGCGAGCTTCGCCGTCACCCGGCTGAGGAAATCATCCTCGTCCGCGCCGCCGTCCGTCTGCGCCGTATTCTGGGATCCGGTCTTCCCGCCGAGACGAACTTCTTCGAGGGCGCTTGAGAGATACCGGTGCTCGAAGCGGTTCTGCAGATAGAGGAACGTCGCCTGAAAGGTGGCGAGGCTGCACAGGAGCGCGATCACGATCGCGGCGCCGATGGAGATTCTTTTGCGCATGGTCTTATTCCTTGATGCATGAGATACCGGCGGACACGGTTGGATCCCCGCCCGCCGGATGAAATTTTACGGGAACGCGAGATAGGGTTTCGGATCGGTGAGTTCCCCGTTGATGCGGACCTCGAAATGGAGGTGGTAGCCGCTCGTCGACCCCGTCAGTCCGACGTTGCCGATCTGCTGTCCGGCTTCCACGTAGTCGCCCGCGGACACGAGCCGGTTCGCCATGTGGGCGTAGAGGGTCGCAAGCCCGCCGCCGTGGTCGATGAGCACGTAATTGCCGTAGCTGTAATGGAACGCGCTCTTCTCGACCGTCCCGCCGCTGTAGGCGTAAACCTTCGTGCCCGACGGACACGCGAGGTCGATGCCGCGGTGGAAATCCATGGTGCCGCGCCAGAGGGTACGGTTGCCGAAGCCGGACGAGACCCGGACCGTGACCCCCGCTTCGAGGGGCCAGCAGGACGTCGCAAGCGCCGCTTCCTTCTGCTGCGCCGCGGACTGCTGGGCTGCGAGGAGAGCCGCTTCTCTTGCCGCCGCGTCCGCCGCCGCCTGCTGTTCGGCGAGGATGCGCTCCTGCTCCTGACGGATCTTTTCCGCTTCGAGTTCTTTCAGGTAGGCCTCGAGCTCGTTGCTGAGCTTCTGTTCCTCCTGCGACGCGTAGGAGTATTCCTGCGTCCACCAGACCTCGTTCTTCTCCAGGTCCTCGATGTAGGCGAGCTTCTGGTCGCAGAGGGTCTGGTTGTATTCGATGATGCCGTCGATCTTCGCGAGCTGCTCGACCTGGGTCTGCTCCGCGGTCACGAGGAACGCCTCGTCCGCTTCGAGCTGGGCCTGGTATTCGGCCAGCGAGGTGATGATCTGCTGGTCATAGCGGAACATCGCGTCGACGTAATCGAGCTTTTTCAGAAAGTCGAAGAGGCTCTCGGCGGTGAGGAGGACTTCGATGTAGTCGACCTTCGCCTCCATGTAGCTCTCGCGCATCCGCTCAAGCAGGACGTTCTGCTGGTGTTCCATCTTGGCCTTCGTCCGCTCGATGGACTGCTGCTTGTCGCAGATCTGCCACTGCGTGCCGTTGAGCTGCTCCTCGGCGAGCTGCCGCAGCTGGTTGTTGAGCTCGATCACGGCGTCGTACTGCGCGATCTCCTCATAGGCGGCTGCCTGGTATTTCTGAATGTCCGAGAGAACGCCCTCGGCGTATTTGAGCTTCTCCTCCACGGCGGCGATCTGGTCGTCGTAGGACTGCACCGTCGCGTCGGTCAGACCCGCCGAGATGGCCGAGGGGACGGAGAGCGCCATGACGCAGGCCAGAAGAACTGCCGTCCAGCGTTTTCCGCTCCGGATCCTGTTTTTTTGCGTCATGCTCCCGATCATCCCCTTTCCGCGGATCGTTCCGCCGGTTTCCATATGTCCGGCCGGGCAGGCGTCACCCGGTTCACTCCATGTAAGCCTTGAATTGCATATAGTCGCGCGGGTTCTGCACGGCGCCGTCCTGACGGACCTCAAAGTGCAGATGGTACCCGTAGGCCGAGCCGGTCATCCCGACGTAGCCGATCGTGTCGCCAGCATCGACCCAGTCGCCGACCACGGCCGCGCGCTCCGACAGGTGGGCGTAGAGCGTCGACAGCCCGTTGCCGTGATAGATCAGAACGTAGTTGCCGTAGCTGTAATGGTACTCGCTGATGAGGACCTTGCCGCCCTTGTAGGCGAGGATCGGCGTGCCCGCGTCGCAGGAGAGGTCGATGCCCATGTGGAGGTCGTCCTGACCGAAGAGCTCGCGCCAGCCCTGCTCCGAGGTGACCATGTAGTTGTCCGGGCTCACGTTGAGCGGGAACGATACCCGGTCGCTCACGGAGTCGATCTCCTCGTAATTGTCCTTGTAGCTCTGAACATAGGAGAAGTTCGACCACGCGTCCGTGCCGTCGGCGGTATAGCTGCTGTCGTAGCCGTCGCCGGGCGCCCAGGTGTAGGGCTTCGCGCCGCCGGAGGATCCGGACGAGCCGGCGTTGGGATCGGAGTGATCGTCTCCGTAGTCGTCGTAATAGGAGTATTCGCCGCTCTGGATGTTGTTCCAGCGGCCGCCCTCTTCGGGAGTCGTGTCTTCCGTCCACGTGTTCTCCGGCGATTCGGTGACGGTGATGGTCCACTGACTGCTGGCGGCTTCTCTCTGCGCGGCTTCTTCGGCGGCCTGCTGAGCGGCCCATTCGTCGGCAGCGGCCTGTTCCAGCGCGCGCTGCGCGGCCTCAGCCTCCTCAGCCAACTTCGCCGCTTCTGCCTCGGCGGCTTTCCGCGCTTCCTCTTCCTGGGCCGCAGCCTGTTCCGCGGCGATCCGGGCGGCTTCCGCTTCCTGTGCCTTCCGCGCGGCTTCCTGTTCCGCGGCGATCCGGGCAGCCTCGGCTTCCTGCGCCGCTCGGTACGCTTCCGCTTCCAGGCGCTGGCGTTCCGCTTCCGCCGCGGCTTCCTCCGCGATGCGCCGCTGTTCCGCTTCCTGCTGGGCTCTGCGCGCGGCTTCTTCCTCGGCGGCTTTCCGGGCGGCCGCTTCGGCGAGCTCGCGCTGGAGTTCTTCTTCGTTGATCTCGTTCAGGCGGCGCGCGATGCTGTCCTGCACCTCGATCTCGCTCTCTCTGGCGTAGGTGTATTCGGCGTAGCGCTTCGCCTCGTCCTCGTACAGGGATTCGACGAGGTCTTCCTTGCTGTTGTACAGGAGCTGACGGTTCTGGATCGCCTCGCTCAGCACGCTGACCTGCTTGACTTTATCCTCCTCGGCTTTTTCGAGGATCACGGTGTCCGCGGCAAGCTGTTCCCTGTCCGCCTCGAGCCGGCGGATGATCGAACGGTCGCTCTTCAGAATGGAGGTCACGTAATCGACCTTCGTGAGGAAATCCTTGAGGTTCGCCGCCCCGAGGATGAGCTCGACGTAGTCGGTTTCCTTTTCCATGTAATTGTCGAGCATCCGGCTGTAAAACGCGGCTTCCTGCGCTTCGACGCGCGCGGTGAGCTCTTCGATGCTCTTCTTTTTGTTTTCGATCTGCGTCTCGATCGTTTCGAGCTGTCCCTCCACGAGCTGCTTCTGCTGGTTGAAGTTGTTGATGAGCTCGTCGATCTTCTGCATCTCCTGCTGCACGGTCTCCTGCTGCTCGTGGAGATCGAACAGCTCGGTGTCCAGCTGTTCGCGTCTTTCCCGGATGGCCGCGAGCTTTTCCTCATAGGACTGCACCTGCGCGTCCGTGGCAGCCGCGTCCCCGTCGGCAAGGACCGGCAGGGGCGGCACGAGAAGAGCCGCCGCGAGAAGGGCCGCCAGGAAGGAACGGAGTTGATGCCTGCATTTCATAAGAAACCTTCTTCCGAGATCCGAGCGCGCGATCTCACTGCTTCAGATACCGCGCGAGGGAGATGAGACTTCCCACGACGCCGAGCACGACGCCGAGTCCGAGGAAGCCCCAGAACACATAGCCGCGGATATCCGAAAACTGCAGGATCGAGATCATCTGCAAATCGGTAATGACCATTTCTTCAATATAGGAATAGATGTACCACTCGATGAAGTACGCCGCCACCGAGGACACCAGGCCGATGATCGCGCCCTCGATGATATACGGCAGCGAGATGAACCACCCCGTCGCGCCGACGTACTGCATGATGGAGATCTCGTTCCGGCGCGAAAAGACGGAGAGCTTGATCGTGTTGATGATGATGAAGATGCTCACCACGCCGAGGATCACGAGGAACCACACGAACACGAGCATGACGCCGCGCTTGAAGCTCTCGATCTTGGTGGCGAGGTCCAGACGGTTGTTGACCTTGGCGATCCCTTCGATCTGGTTGAGCTGATAATCGAGGTTCGGGACCTTTTCGTTTTCGAGGTAGGTGATGACGAAGGAATCCGGCAGGGGGTTGTTCTCCTCGCTGACGTCGTCGTAGATGTCGTACTCGGCCTTCATCTGCTCGAGGCCCTCTTCCTTCGTGACGTGCTGGACGGATTCGATGTTGTCGAGCTTGCCGATGGCCTCTCCGATCTCGGCGATCTGCTCGTCCGAGGCGTTCGGATCGCAGAAAACGACGATCTGATTGATGAGGCCGAATTCGCTGAGGTTGACGTCGATGTTCGTCACGAGGAGCGTGAAGCCGCCGATGACGACCAGAAGGGACATGAGCACGGCGATGGAGGCGAAGGACATGACGCCGTTGCGCCACAGGCCCTCGAACGCCTGTCCGATGAAGTAAAACGGATTATACCTGCGCATTGAACATCCCTCCTACGCGGTCCTCGACGATGAGGCCCTTGTCCAGCATGACCACGCGCTGCCGGTAATAGTCGACGAGATCCTTTTCGTGCGTGACGACGATGACGGTCTTGCCGAGCTTGTTGATCTTCAGAAGCAAATTCATTATCTCGATCGACATTTTCGGGTCGATGTTGCCCGTCGGCTCGTCCGCGATGACAACCTTCGGATTGTTCGCGAGCGCGCGGGCCAGGGCCACACGCTGCTGCTCGCCGCCGGAAATCTCGTTCGGGAAGGAATCCTGCTTGCCGTTGAGGTTGACCGTGTTCAGAATGGCGGGAACGCGGCGCGCGATCAGGGATTTCGGGGTCCCGACGACCTCCATGGCGAACGCGACGTTCTCGAACACCGTCTTCTTCGGGAAGAGACGGAAGTCCTGGAACACCACGCCCAGCTCCCGGCGGTAGTAGGGAACGCGGACGTTCGACAGCTGGGAGAGGTCGTAATCCCCGACGGTGAGCTTGCCGGAGGAGATGCGCTCTTCGCGGAGCAGGAGCTTCATCAGCGTCGATTTGCCCGCGCCGGAGGGACCGCACACGAAGACGAATTCGCCCTCGTCGATGTGCAGATCGATCCCCTTCAGGGCCATCGTCCCGTTCGGATACGCTTTTTTTACATTCACAAAGTCAATCATAGGTGCCTTTCAGAACCGCGGAGTCTCCCCCGGGATTTCGGACGCATTGCACACACTCCCTCCCCCGAAACGGGAGCGGAGCGCGGCATGGCGCGGAATTTATGCGGTATAATTTGTCTTTTTATCGGTGATTTTGTTGATAAACCGTCCGAAAACAGCCACAGGGACGCGATCCTTCCCGGATGCGGTCCCTGCGCGGCAATGCCCTCTGTCTGTTCGGTTCGGCTTCTCTCGGGAATCAGTACTTGACCGGCTTGGTGGTGAGATACCGCTTGACCATGAGCGCGACCTTGAAGGTGATCGCGTGGTCGAATTCGCGGAGATCGAGGCCGGTGAGCTTGCGGATCTTCTCCAGGCGGTACACGAGGGTGTTCCGGTGGACGAAGAGCTTGCGGGAGGTTTCGGAGACGTTGAGGTTGTTCTCGAAGAAGCACTGGATCGTCATGAGCGTCTCGCGGTCGAGGGAATCGAGGGAGCCGTTCTTGAAGACCTCCTGCAGGAACATTTCGCACAGCGTCGTCGGGAGCTGATAGATCAGGCGGCCGATGCCGAGGTTTTCGTAGCTGATGATGTTCTTTTCCGTGTCGAATACCTTGCCGACCTCAAAGGCGACCTGCGCCTCCTTGTAGGAGCGGGCGAGATCCTTGATGTTGTCGACCACCGTGCCGATGCCGATGGAGACCTTGACGTAGAACTCGGAGTTGAGGGTATCGGCGATCTGGCGGGCGATCTTCTCGATCTCCTTGATGTCGGTGCCCTGCTTGACCTCCTTCACAAGGACGATGTCCTGCTCGCCCGTGGCGATGACGTA
>JAFYBI010000449.1 GCA_017540285.1 Clostridia bacterium
GCATCCCGCCGTCTCCCCGTATCGCGACCGTCCGATCGAAGAAAACCTCGATCTCTTCCGTCGGATGCGCGCCGGCGAGTTCCCGGAGGGCAAATACACCCTGCGCGCGAAGATCGACCTCGCGTCCGGCAATTTCAACATGCGCGACCCGGTCCTCTACCGCATCCGCTACATCGAGCACCACCGCCAGGGCACGAAGTGGTGCGTCTTCCCGATGTACGACTTCGCCCATCCGATCCAGGACGCGCTCGAAGGGATCACCCACAGCCTCTGCTCGCTCGAGTACGAGGATCACAGGCCGCTGTACAACTGGGTGATCGAGCACGTGTCCGTGCCGTCGACGCCCCGTCAGATCGAGTTCGCGCGGCTCAACATCACGAACACCGTCCTCTCAAAGCGGTATCTCCGCTCGCTCGTCGAGGGCGGCATCGTGGACGGCTGGGACGATCCCCGCATGCCGACGCTCTGCGGCCTGAGACGCCGCGGCTACACCCCCTCCTCGATCCTCGACTTCATCGACCGGATCGGCGTCTCGAAGGCGAATAGCATGGTCAATATCGGGCTTCTCGAGCACTGCGTCCGCGAAGAGCTCAATCTGAAAGCGCCGCGCCGCATCGCCGTTCTGAAGCCGATCAAGGTCATCGTCGACAACTACCCGGCGGACGAGACCGCGTATTTTCCCGTCGCGAACAATCCGAACGATCCCGACGCCGGGACCAGGGAAGTGCCGTTCACGCGCGAGCTCTGGATCGACGCCGACGATTTCGCCGAAGTCCCGCCGCCGAAGTTCTTCCGCCTCAAGCCGGGCGGGGAAGTGCGCCTCATGAGCTCGTACATCATCAAGTGCGGCGAGATCGTGAAGAACGAAGACGGCACCGTGAAGGAGATCCACGTCACGGCCGATCTGGAGACCGGTACGGGCGTTCCGACGGACCGCAAGGTCAAGGGGACGATCCACTGGCTGTCCGCGAAATATGCCGCCGACACGACGGTCATCCTCTACGACCGCCTCTTCACCGAGGAAAACATGAACGATCTCCCCGCGGGCAAGACCTACGCGGACTATCTCAATCCGGAATCCGCCGTAAAGATGGAAAACGCGAAGGTCGAACCGTCTCTCGCGGAAGCGAAACCGGGCGACAGATTCCAGTTCGTGCGGATCGGATACTTCGCGAAGGACACGAAGAACGAAGACACCTTCAACCGCGTCGTGTCGCTGAAGGACAGCTACAAACCGGAATAAAATTCACGAAACCTCTTGACAAAATCGAAAGTCTGTGCTATACTATCATGGCTGTCAGCGAATGCCCCATTAGCTCAGCCGGTAGAGCACTTGACTTTTAATCAAGGTGTCCGGAGTTCGATTCTCCGATGGAGCAGAAGAAAAGCCATCCTGAAAAACGGTGGCTTTTCTGTTTTATCATTACTGTCGATTCCCGGGAGGAAAACAATGCTCGGTCTGAAACGGGGGACGGTCACCCTCTGTCCGCATGAAGAAGAATGGGAACGGATCGCCGCGGAGACGATCGCTTTTCTCGCGCCGCTCTTCGGGGATTCGGTCTCCGCGATCCGACACGTCGGCAGCACGTCGATCCGCGGGATCCGGGCCAAGCCGATCCTCGACCTCGCCGTCGCCGCGCGGGACATGGAGGCCGTACGGGCGCGGATCCCGATCCTCGAGGCGCACGGCGTCGTATTCCGCGGCGAGGATCATCCGGGGGAA